>NZ_RAWF01000299.1:0-11831 GCF_003612075.1 Corallococcus sp. CA041A | reverse complement strand
CCCCCATGCAGACCCCCACGACTCCCGCGCGGCAGGGTGACCGGGCCACCTTCCTCATGGTCACACCGGGCGGCAAGGGCCAGATGAAGGGCCACCTGACGCGCGTGCTCGACCTGGCCCAGAGCCTGGTCGCTCGCGGGCACCGGGTGCTCGTGTTCACCGAGGAGGCCGTCCCCGCCGAGGTGGAGGCCTCAGGGGCGGAGCTGGTGCCGGTCGGCGACTACCGGGGCATCATGGACCGGATGGAGGCCGCCCGCGAGACGCTTCCCGGTTGGATGCGCGTCTCGCTGCTGCTGCGCAGGGCCTACTGGTTCGCGTGCTACCGCCGCGCGGTGCTGGGCAGCGCGGAGGACTACTGCCACCAGCTGGAGCCCCTGCTGCGCCGTGAGCAGGTGGACTGCGTGGTGTACGACTACTTCGCCTTCGGCGCGGGGTACGCGGCGGAGCGCCTGGGCATTCCCGCCATCAGCACCGGCAACCTGGGGAGCGTCATCGACGCGGACGGGCTGCCGGTGCTGCTGCGCACCGCGCCCCCGGGCCGGCTCGCGCGGCGCATGCCCCGGCTGACACACGCCCTGGTGGAGGCGTTCCTGCCCCTGCGGCGCACGCGGGCGAAGCTCGGCCTGCCGCCGCGCGCCGCGAAGCACGCCGAGCTGTTCCAGACCATGGGCTCCAGCGAGCTCCACCTCGCCATGGTGCCGGAGAACATCCTGGCGGGAGTCCCCCGGCGGGGCGAGCAGCTCTACGCGGGCACCATCGCCTTCGACGGGGCGACCGCGGAGAACTCCGCGACGTTCGGCCCCATCGCGCCCGGCACCGTGCTGGTCAGCACCACCAGCGTGGGCCAGGACGGAGGGCTGATGCGCCGGGTGCTGAAGGCCCTGGACCCCACGGGGATGCCGGTCCTGGCCACCACGGCCGGCGCCCGCGACGTGCCCGACAACCTGGGCCCCCACATCCGCACCGAAGCCTTCCTGCCCCACGAGCAGGTCTTCCCCCACGTCGCGGCGCTGGTGACGCACGGGGGCTGGGGCGCGGTGGGCCGGGCCCTGCGGCACGGCGTGCCCATGCTCATCATCCCCCTGTTCGCTGACCAGCCGCTCAACGCGGAGCTGCTGGAGAAGCAGGGACTCGCCTACCAGTTGTCGCTGCGCGAGGCCACGCCGGAGGCCATCCGCGAGCGCGTCCAGGCCCTGCTGAAGGACCAGGTGCTCCACGCCCGCGTCCAGAAGCTCTCCGAGGAGCTGAAGGCCATGCGCAAGGACAGCGTGGCCATCGACACCCTCGAGCGGCTCGCGCTCGAAACCCGCGGCCACAGGCAGGCCCAGGCGGCCTGACGCAGCCCGCGTCCCCCGCCCCCACCGTTTCCGGTGACTCCGGCACCCGGCCGGAAACGCCCACCGCGCCTCCTCGTCCGACCGACCCATGCCCCCTGCCGCGTCCTCCGTCACTCCGCGCCGCATCCTGAGCCTTGCCCGTCCCGAGGCGCGCAGGCTCTCCGCGGGCGTCTTCTTCCTGTTCATCGGCAGCGGGCTGTCCCTGCTCTTCCCGCAGGCCATCCGCCTCATCATCGACGAGGCGCTCGGCGCCCGGGACCAGGCACTCATCGACCGGGCCACGCTCTGGATGACGGTCATCTTCGCGGTCACGGCCGTGGCGAACGCGCTGCGCTACTACTTCTTCACCAGCGCGGGCGAAAACGTCGTGCAGGCGCTGCGCGAGCGGCTCTTCTCCCACCTCGTTTCCCAGGAGGTGGCCTTCTTCGACAACAGCAAGACGGGCGAGCTGGTCACCCGGCTGGGCGCCGACACGGCGGTGCTCCAGCAGTCGGTGAGCGGCAACATCGCCATGGCGCTGCGCAGCGGGGCGCAGGTGCTGGGCGGCGTCGCGCTGCTCTTCTACACCTCGCCCACGCTCACGCTCCTGATGCTCACCGTGGTGCCTCCGGTGGTGGTGGTGGCCATGGTGTATGGCCGGCGCATGCGGTTGACCTCCCGGCGCGTGAACGACGAGCACGCCGCGTCCAACGCGGTGGCCGAGGAGATCTTCGTCGGCATCCGCACCGTGCGCTCCTTCGCGGCCGAGCGTCACGAGGGGGGACGCTACAGCGTCGCCCTGGCGAAGGCGCTCGCGCTGGCCCGCCGGCGCACCCAGCTGTCCGCCATCTTCATCGGCGGCAGCACCTTCGGTGGCTTCATCGCCGGGTCCCTCGTGCTGTGGTACGGCAGCCGGCTGATGCTGAGGGGCGACCTGTCCATTGGAAGCCTCACCTCCTTCCTCGTCTACACCACGCTGGTCTCCATGTCGGTGAGCGGGCTGACGGACCTGTGGGCGGACTTCATGCGGGCCTCCGGCTCCGCCGAGCGCGTCTTCGACTTGCTGGATCGCAAGCCCGGCATGCCCATCTCCGGCGGTGAGCGCATCGACCCCCTCCAGGGCCACGTCGAGTTCCAGTCCGTGCGCTTCGCCTACCCGACGCGGCTGGACGCGCCCGTGCTGAAGGACCTCAACCTGGCCATCCAGCCCGGCGAGGTGGTGGCCATCGTCGGCCCCTCGGGCGCGGGCAAGTCCACCATCGCCGGGCTGCTGGCGCGCATGTATGACCCGCAGGGAGGGAGTCTCCTCCTGGACGGGCGGGACCTGCGCACGGTGGACCCGGAGTGGCTGCGTCAGCAGATTGGCGTGGTGGCGCAGGAGCCCATGCTCTTCTCCGGCTCCATCTTCGACAACATCCGCTACGGGCGGCTGGACGCCACGGAGGCCGAGGTGGAGGCCGCCGCCCGCGCCGCCAACGCGCACGACTTCGTCTGCCGCTTCCCGGACGGCTACCGCACCTCCGTGGGCGAGCGCGGCGTGCAGCTCTCCGGCGGCCAGAAGCAGCGCGTGGCCATTGCCCGCGCCATCCTCAAGGACCCGCGCCTGCTCGTCCTGGACGAGGCCACCAGCGCACTCGACGCGGAGAGCGAGCACCTGGTGAAGGACGCCCTGGAGCGGCTGATGCGCGGGCGCACCACGCTCATCATCGCCCACCGCCTGTCCACGGTGCTCGGCGCGGACCGCGTGCTGGTGCTGGAAGGCGGGCAGGTGGTCCAGAGCGGCAGCCATGCCTCCCTCATGGAGCAGGAAGGCCTGTACCGCCGCCTGGTGGAGCGGCAGTTCGCGGCCGCCTGAGCCCGCTACAACCTCACCCCACGGAGAGCGCCCGGGCGGGCTGCTGCTCCAGCGCCGAACGGATCAACCTGGCCAGGCGGGAGATTCCCTCTTCAATCTCGGCGGGAGTGAGATAGCTGCAGGAGAGCCGCAGCTCGGTCTCTCCTCCCGAGCCCAGGTAGAAATACCGCATGGGCGTCCAGATGACCTGGTGGTGCTTCGCGGACCGCTCGAGCAGGGCTTCATCGGCCTCGATGGGAAGCTTCATCACCAGGAAGAAGCCGCCCTCGGGAACGTTCCACGTCACGCCGCGCGCCCAGGCCTCGCTCCTCGGGAAGTGACGCTCCAGCGCACCGAGGGTGGCGTCCATGTTCTCCTTGTAGAAGCGAATCGCCTCGCGGTTCGCGTCAAGGAGTCCCCCCTCATTCATCACCAGCATCCCGCCGATGATGGCCTGGCTGAGCGCGGGCGTATTCACGGTCAGCATGCTCTTGATCTTCGAGAACTCGTCCGCCAACAGGTGCTGCTTCCCCGTGGCGCCCAGGACGCGCTGGTCCGCCACCGCGTAGCCCACCCGCACGCCAGGGAAGGCGGACTTCGAGAACGAGCCCAGGTAGATGACCTGCTGGTGCTCATCCATGGATTTGAGGGTGGGCTTCCGGGGGCCCTCCCGGAAGAAGAAGCCGTAGGGGTTGTCCTCGATGATGAGAAACCCCGCGCCCCTGGCGATTTCCAGCAGACGCTTGCGTGCCGGCACCGGGAGGCTCTTCCCAGAGGGATTGGCGAAGTCCGCGACGAGGTAGAGCGCTCGGGGCTGTTTGCCTTCCGCCTTGAGCCTGCTCAGCGTGTCTTCAAGCTCCTGCAGATCCAACCCGTCCTCGCGCTCCGTCACGGGGACGATCTCGATTCCCAGGAGCTTGGCCGCGCCGGTGATGCCGATGTAACAAGGCATTCCCACCAGCAACACATCGGTGGGCGCTGAAAACAGCGCGCGCAAGGAGATGAACATCCCCTCCTGGCACCCGACCGTGACGACGATGGACTCCTTCGCGGCCCGGATTCCCTCGTCCTTCTCCAGCATCCGCGCGATCAGGTCGTGGATGTGGCCATTGGTCCGGCCGTATTGAAACAATTGCGTCTTGACCTGCGCCTCGGTCAGCCCGCGTTCCTCGCGCAGATAGCGGCAGTACGCGTCGAGATACACGGTGAGCTTTTCGGCTTCATAGAACTGCTCGTTCGGCCTCCCCGGAGCGAACGAGATCGCCTCTGGAAAGCGGATCGCGATCTCGTTCAGGAAGTTCATGACCTCCAGACTCGGATCCGTCAACGAAGCGTGAAGCGCGTTTTGCAGGAGCATGGCGAGAGCGACCCGGACAGGAGCAGGGCACGCAAACCACCCGTGCCACCGCGAGACGATAAACGACCCCGACCCACGAAAGGTAGGCCCTTGCGGGGAATGCGATTTTGGGGGATTACGAATGGTTGACTTGAACTCCAGCCCTCCTAACGAGGCTGAAGACGGACATGCCCAAGACAGCCAATATCGAGGATCTGCGTCAGCGGGCGCGGCGCCGGATTCCACGCTTCCTCTTCGATTTCGTGGAGGGAGGCGCGGACGACGAGTTCACGGTGCGCGCCAACCGGGAAGCCTTTGGCCGCCATGCGTTCCGGGCTCGCTCGCTGGTGGACGTCAGCACGCGGGACCTCTCCACGACGCTGCTGGGGCAGCGGCTGGAGCTCCCGTTGATCCTCGGGCCGGTGGGCCTCGCGGGTCTGCTCGCGCCGGGCGGGGAGCGCCTCGCGGCTCGGGCTGCCGTGAAGAAGGGGGCCCTCTTCACGCTGAGCACCATGTCGGTGTGCACCATTGAAGAGGTCGCCGCGGCGGTTCCGGCACCGGGGTGGTTTCAGCTCTACATCTGGAAGGATCGTGGAATCACGCGTTCGCTCGTGGAACGGGCGAAGGCCGCGGGCTACACGGCGCTTTGCGTGACGGTGGATGTCCCGGACATGGGCAATCGCGAGCGTGACGTGCGCAATGGCTTCACGGTGCCGCCGCGCCTCACGGTGGCCAATGCCTTTGACCTCCTGCTGCACCTGGGCTGGGTGCTGCGGATGACCCGCTCACCACGGGCCACCTTTGGCAACTTCGAGGACAGCAAGGCGCTGACGCGCCGGGATGCGGTCTCCGTGGCTGCCTATACCTCGCGCCAGTTCGATGCATCCGTCACCTGGGCGGATCTGGAGTGGCTTCGGGAGTTGTGGCCCGGTCCGCTGGTGCTCAAGGGGCTCAGTTGCGCCGAGGATGCCCGGCGCGCCGTGGAGCGCGGAGTCCAGGCCCTCGTCGTCTCCAACCACGGTGGGCGGCAGCTGGATGGCCTGCCTGCCGCTCTCGACGTGTTGCCCGAGATCGTCGACGCCGTGGGTGGGCGCGCGGAGGTCATCCTGGATGGCGGCGTTCGTCGTGGCTCGGATGTGGTGAAGGCAATCGCCCTGGGCGCGCGAGCCTGCATGATTGGCCGGCCCTACCTGTATGGGTTGGCCGCCGATGGCCAGGCCGGCGTGGAACTCGCGCTGGAGCTCTTCCGCAAGGAGATTGACCGTACGCTGACGCTGTTGGGCTGCCCCCGGCTGGATCAGCTGGATGCCTCGTATCTGCGAGGACCTGGCGAGGCTCCACGGCTGTCATTGCCAGCGGGGCGTACGTCCACCGGGTGAGGGCGTGAGCGCCATTCCCGCGTTATCCTGTCATCCATGAGCCAGACCGAGACGCGCGGCGAGGAGAACGGTTTCCAGCAGGCGGCTCGGCTGGAACGAGAGGAACTCCATCGGTGTGTCACCCTCGCCGCAACCCATTTCCAATCGCGTCTCTGGGACGATGAGGAGGGACAGGCCGCGAGGGATTACATCGCCTCGCGCGGAGTCACGCTGGAGAGTGCTCGGGCCTTTGGTCTCGGCTACGCCTCGGCCTCGGGGACGGCGCTGGCGGAGACACTCGCACGCGAGGAACTCCTCGACGCGGGTGAGCGTGCGGGCGTGTTGCGCCATCCGAGGGCGGGCGACCGCCACACGGACTACTTCAAGCGGCGCGTCATGCTCCCGTTCTGCTCCCCGGAAGGACAATCCCTCTCATTCATCGGACGGGACCTCCCTCCCCATCAACGAGTCAAGTACCTGGAGACCCGGAACTCCTCCATCTTCATCCGCAACACGACGCTCTTCGGGCTGACCCACGCCCGCGACGCCATCCGCGGCGAGGGCTCCGCCATCGTCGTCGAGGGAGGCTTCGACTGCATGCTGCTGCACCAGGCCGGCTTCCCCCACAGCGTCGGCCTCATCTCCACCACCCTGAGCACGGCCCGGATCGACTTGCTGCTCGCCGCGGGGGCCCGCGAGCTGGTGGTCATGTTGGATCCAGACCGCGGAGGCTGGCGAGGCATCCAGCAGAACAGCGACCTGTTGCTGCTCTACGTCCCGAGGACTCGCGTGGTGCAGCTCCCCGGCAAGGAGGACCCGGACGAGTTCATCCTCCGCGCCGGAGCCGGGGCCATGCGCCGCCTGCTCTCCGAGGCGCGCCCTCTCACCGACTACCTCCTCGCCATCGCCCTGCCCCAGGGGCGCGGCGCCTCCGCCTCCGAGCGGAAGAAGGCCATTGAAGAGCTCTCCCCCATCTTCCTCCGGCTGCAGGAGGGCCCGGCGCGCACGGCCCTCCTGGAGGCCCTGGCCTCGCACTCCGGGCTCTCAGGCCAGGAGCTGGAGTCGTTGCTGCGTACCCAGGGATGAACCCGGGACCTACCGCACGTCGAACATGCGGAGCTGCACTTCGACGGTCTCGGCGGAGGTGTTCCTCACGTACAGCTCATTGGAGCTGCTCCCCCCGGGATAGAGCTCCACCTCGATTTGCGGGTGGATTGGCCCGCTGTAGGCGAAGTAGATGTCATCCTCGTCTCCCTGAGGGATCTGACGCTTCAGTCCCATCGCGATGAGCGGCGGCTGGGTGAAGAGGGGCACCGCCGCCTCCCACGACTCGTCGGGCTCCAGCGTGAACGTCCACTGGTAGAGCATCGAGGGGTACCGCGCATCGTGGTGGTGGCTCGTGGATGCGAAGGTCGCGTTCGCTTCCGTTCGCGGGTAGTAGCGCGCGTCGTGGTCCGTGGAGGTCGACGCCACGTGGGTGTTGAGGTGGGTGACGAGCTGGGTGAGCTGGCTCCGGACCGTGCCCGCCGTCAGGTTCTTCGGCGCACCGGTGATGGCCGCGCTGCCAATCAGGCCCGAACCATTGGACGCGGAGTTCGCCTTGTTCAACACGGGGATGAGCGAGCTGAGCTGTGATTGCACCGTGGTGCCCGTCACGTCCGCGTGCGCCTCCGTGCCGACGTAGTTCGCCCCCGAGTCCCCCACGGACGGCGACATCAGCCGTGTCAACGAGGGGAACCCCAGCGTCCGCTCCGGCGTGAAGGAGCCCGACGCGATGACGCCCAGCTTCACGTAGCGATGGAGGAGCCCCACGGGCTGCGCGCCGCTCAGGACCTGGTCCCCCGCGGCATCCTGTTCGCGCACGGGCGCCAGCCAGTAGTCCCCGGCGACGAAGGCACGGCTGGTGGTGCCCCCTCCCGTCAGGGTGAGCGCGAGCGCCAGGTCCTGGAGCTCCAGGTGCAGCACGCCGCTCTCGATGCGCACATGGCCATGCACGCCCTGCGCATTGGCCGTGGACAGCGGCGCGCCGCGATCCCTCCCGCCGCTGGCGAAGGTCCACACTCCCGTCGTGGTGTTGCGCGTCAGCGTGCACCAGCCGTCCCACCTGCGGACGAACGGGTACGTGGCCGCGTCGGGCACGGAGACCGGGTAGCCCGCCTCCAACCGGCCGCGCGAGGGGAACCCCGCCGACGGCGTGCCGAGGTGCACGCCCAGGTGGCGCTCCGTCGCGGCGTTGTAGAACTCGTAGAGCCAGTCGTTGCCCTGGTAGTCCTGGGGCACGCCAGGCCCGTTCGCGTAGGCCTCCGCCGCGTTCTCGCTCGACCACTTCAACGTGAGCTCGCTGGGCGCCGTGGGCGAGCCCTTCACGTCATGCACCTCCAGCCGGAAGAGGTAGTTGCCCGTGAACTGGGCGGCGGGCCCCGTGCCCGCCACGCGCTGGGACAGGGTGAGCGGCGCGTTGCCCCGCCCCGGGTTGACGAGCGGGTCCGTGGGTTGCTGGCCCGCGGGGCAGCGCTTGATCTGCAGCATCACCTGCGTGCGTGTGCTCGTGTCCGCGCCGTGCAGCCCCGGATCCTGGAGGTTCGGGTCCTCCAGGAACAGCACCGGCCGCTCCCAGACGTCCGCGTAGAGGCTCTCGCCCACCGCGGGTGCCCCCGGCGCCAATGGGAAGTCCGGCTGGGTGGCGTAGGTGAAGGGCGTCGTGCCGGGCAGCGAGGCCATCAGCCCGTCCGCGTAGACGCTGCCGGGCGTCATCTGCAGCGTGTTGGAGATGAGCAGCTTGCCGGTGGCGGGGCCGCCGCTGCCCACCACGTCCCGCAGCGCGCTGGTGACGCGGTCGTTGATGATGGACACCAACTCGTTCCAGTCCGCGTCGGTGAGCATCCGCCCCTGCTGCTGGTAGACGCCGGAGTAGCCCTTGGAGGAGTCGTGGGAGTCGCGTGAAATCTGGGTCTTCATGATGAGGAACTCCGCTGGAGTCGAAGCGGGAATCAGGTGGAAGGAGGCGTGACGACGGGCAGGGCCAGGCCGAGCCGTTCGTCGGGAACCAGGATGGCGCTCATGCCCGCGGGCAGGGATTCACGGAGCCGGGCGAGCACCGCCTCGTCGCGCAACGCATAGCGACGGTGGCGGTAGGCCCCCAGCTCCCCTCCATCCTCCGCGCCATCGAGCAGCCTCGCGCCGCTGTCGCTCGCGAGCACGCCAGCGCCGGGTGCTCCGAAGACGGTGGCGCGGAAACGGGGCACCTCGCTCGTACACGCGTACGCCTCCGCGGGCTGCCCCTCCACGGTGTACGCCCCCAGCGTGGCCTCTGGCAGCCGGCAGTAGCGGAAGCAGTTGCCCACCCCGGGGCGGGGAGTGACGGAGCCCGCGAAGAGCGAGTCGTTGGCGAAGCACCGCGCCACGTCCATCGAGCCGAGCACCGTCACGCTCAGCAACGTGATCAACGCCGTGCTCTCGAGTGAACCCAGGAGGCTGTCCTCCACCGTCGCGCCGACCACGTCCGGCGTGCCCGCCTCCAGCTGGAGGCGGCCGAAGGCGGATCGGCGGACGACGAGTTCGTTCCCCAGGTTCTTCGTCACCATCCCCGTGACGATGGAGTCCTCGATGACGTGCGCGGTATCGAAGGCGTCGATGTACACGTTGCCCTGGACGACGCAGTTGCGCATCACCAGCGGCCGATTGCCGACGATGACGTCCTCTCCCTCAGGGAGGACGAGGTTCTCGAGGACGTAGTCGCCCGACTCCGGCTCGGGCGTCAGGGGCCCCTGACGGCGTCGGGGCAGCACGCGCGACGGCTCCGGGGGCACTGGCAGCGGACGCGTGTCTCCGAACTCCCAGCCCGGAGGGAAGAACCCCACCCTGGGCAGCGTGAAGACCGCGACGCGCTTGGGGTGGACCTGTCCCTGCCGCGCGGAGGGCCGGCGCAGGTCCGGTGTCCGTCGGGAGACGTCGTCGAAGTGGCCGGGCGCCGCGGGGATGCCGTGCACGTTCTCCTGCAACGGCGGCAGCGACGAACCATCCCCACGCGGCGGCAGCGCCACCTTGCGGGACAGGTACCGCAGGTCCACCGTCGCCGCGGGCAGCGCCGGGTGCCGTCGCGCTGGCGCCCCCGCCGGAAGTGGCAGGGCCCCGAGCGACTCCGGCGGGAGCAACGGCTGTCCCACGCGCGGCGTCACCGCCACCCGCCTCCAGCCCTCCTGGAGGTAGACAGGCTCGGAGGGCTCGTTCCGAGGGTCCTCCGTGTCCCACGCATACTGGCCGACGTCCTGGGCGACCTGGACCACCGACCCGGGCGTGCCCTTGCGCTGGCGCAGCGACACGGCCTGGGACAGCTCACGCCGCTGCTCCGGCTCCGCGGGCGACAGCAGCTTCACGTCCAGGAGCTCCGCCAGATACGGCAGCGTCCAGCCCTGGGCGTCCGGATGGTCCGGGAACGCATCCGCCAACCGCTGGGCCATCACCCCGCGGACCAGGTCCAGCACCTCGCCGCAAGACCCCAGGTAGTCGCGCAGGTCTCCGTTGTCACGCGTGCGGTACACCTCCGGCAGCAGCCCGTAGAGCTGCGCGCCGAGCCCGCTCCCCGTCCCCCCGCTTCCCGAGCTCACAGTGAGTACTCCTTGAAGCGCACGGACAGGTCCTGCCCCTCCGGCGCCAGGTAGACGACGTGCGCGCCGGACGGCGCGTCCTTGCGCTGCAGCCCCGGCACACCGGCCATCACACAGATGGAACTCTCCACACCCGTCACGGCCTCCACCACCTTGTAGACGTCACTGAGGTACAGCGCCTGTCCCAGCCCCCGGTGCCGCAGCGACAGCGCGTCCAGCAGCGCCGCCCGCACCGCCTGCACCACCGCGTCCGGGTTGAAGGCCCGCGTGTCCACCTCCACCTCCACGTCGAGCGTCACCGGCTCGCTGAGGTAGCGGGAGAGCGACACCTCCACGCCCGGCAGCGCGTGGGCGCGCAGGAAGTCCGCCAGGGACTGCTTCAGGGGCCCCAGCTCCCCACCGTCCGAGGGCACCACCACCACCTCCACCAGCTCCATGCGGGAGCCGGGGTTGCGCTTGAGCAGCGCGCGCGCCTGCCAGACGCTGCTGTGGCCCATGGCGAGGCTGGCGAAGTCCTCCGTCGACACCGCGCGCTCCAGCGTCAGCACCGTGGCGGGCGCGGTGCGGCGCAGCGCCTCCACGTCCTGCATGTCGTTGCCCCCCGAAGCGGGCAGCGGCTGCTCCACCGCCTCCACCAGCGCATGAGGCCGGCTCGGCTTCGCGAGGCTGCCCGCGGGCAGGTTGCCTCGCAGCCCCGAGCCCGCGCGGAAGCCCACCCGCACGTTGTTCGCGCCCGTCGGCAGCCGCCGGCCGTTGCGCCCATCACCGAAGACGACCGCCAGCTCCCCGTCGCGAACCAGGCGCACCGTGTAGTGCGGGTCCGTGGGGCCCGACTCGCGCAGGCTCTCCACCGCCTGCCAGCGGCGGCCCGCCACCTTCACCTCCAGGTCCGCGCGCACGCCCGACGCGCGCGTGGAATCCGCGACGAACGAGAGGCCTCGCTCTTTCAGCACGAACGCCTGCCCGGTCTGGGTGGCGTCTCCGCTGCCCAGCACCTCCTCGGGCTTGCGCTCTCCGTGCCCCACCAGGACGACGTTCGCGTGGAGGATGAGGTTGTCCACCGTGCTGCCGGGAGGCAGCGGATCCACCAGCGCGACGAAGCCCTCTCCGGTGCCCTGCACTCGCGTGAGCAGCGACGGCGCCGTGCCGCCCTCCTGCCGCACCACCACGGCGCGGCCGAACGTCAGGCCTCGTGGCACCGTTTCCAACGGCACCTGCGTGCCAGACAGCGGCGTGGCGTTCTCGTCCCAACCCACCAGCCGCGCCACCTCCTGGAAGCGGCCGTACACACGCGTCTCCGCGCGGGGAAACTCTCCCCCACCCCGGCCCTGCCAGCCGTCCACGGGGACGAGCTCCGTGCGCCCCAGCTCTGCGTTGTTC
>NZ_RAWF01000298.1:0-11842 GCF_003612075.1 Corallococcus sp. CA041A | reverse complement strand
GGGCCACGCTTTTTTGCGGCCGGGGCGGGGGGCTTCTTGTATCTGCTGTCCCCCATGAGAAAGCTCCTCATGCCTGCCCTGTTGTCGCTCGTGGCCTGTACTTCCTCGAAGGAAGCCACGCGTGATGAAGCCCCCGCCGCGTCCCCTGCGACGCAGAGCGCTCCGGCCCAGGAGGGCCCTTCCCGCATGGCCTACCCGGCGACCCGTTCCGACGCGGTGGTGGACACGCTGCACGGCGAGCAGGTGGCGGATCCGTACCGCTGGCTGGAGGACGAGAAGGCCCCGGAGGTGCAGGCCTGGATGAAGTCGCAGGACGGCTTCACCCGCGACGCGCTGGCGAAGATGCCGGGCCGTGACGCGCTGACGAAGCGCTTCACGGAGCTGTTCTACGTGGACTCGGTGACGGCGCCCTTCCGCCGGGGCAACCGCTACTTCTACATGCGGACCCACAAGGACAAGGAGAAGGCCATCGTCTACTGGAAGGACGGCGAGTCCGGACAGGAGAAGGTGCTGCTGGACCCGAACGTCATGAGCAAGGACGCCCCGGTGTCCCTGGGCCGCTGGGTGCCGTCGTGGGATGGCAAGCGCGTGGCCTTCCCGGTGCGCCCCAACGCCGCGGACGAGGCCACCCTGCACGTCATCGACGTGGACACCGGTGAGTGGTCCAAGGTGGACGTCATTGAGGGCGCGAAGTACGCCAACACCAACTGGACGCCGGACGGCAAGGGCTTCTACTACGAGTGGCTGCCCACGGACTCCTCCATCCCGGTGGACGCGCGCCCGGGCTACACCACGCTCAAGTTCCACAAGCTGGGGCAGGACCCGAAGAACGACGTGGTGGTGCACGAGCGCACCGGTGACCCGACCACGTTCCTCCAGGGCGACCTGTCGCGTGACGGCAAGTACCTCTTCGCGTCCATCCTCCGCGGCTGGAGCGAGAACGACGTCTACTGGAAGCACCCGGCGGACAAGGACTGGCGGCTGCTCGTGAAGGGCAAGGGCGCCAAGTACACCGTCATCGCCTGGAAGGACCGCTTCTACGTCGTCACCGACGAGGGCGCCCCGCGCCAGCGCGTCTTCGCCGTGGACCCGAAGAAGTCCGAGCGCGCGAACTGGAAGGAGCTGGTGCCGGAGGACCCCAAGGCCACGCTGGAGAGCGTGTCGCTGGTGGGCGGCCACCTGGCGCTGGAGTACCTCAAGGACGTGACGACGGAGCTGCGCATCACCACGCTGGAGGGCAAGCCGGTGCGCACCGTGCAGCTGCCGGGCGTGGGCGCCGCCAGCAACCTGCTGGGCCTGGAGGACCAGGACGACGCCTACTTCGCCTACAGCTCCTTCACCACACCCCGTCAGGTGTACCGGACGTCCATGAAGAGCGGGAAGGTGGACCTGTGGGCGAAGGTGGAAGTGCCCATGGACCCGGACGCGTACACCACGGAGCAGGTCTTCTACCCGTCGAAGGACGGCACGAAGGTGCCCATGTTCCTCGTCTACAAGAAGGGCCTGAAGAAGGACGGCACCGCGCCCACGCTGCTGTACGGATACGGCGGCTTCCTGGTGAGCATGCAGCCGGGCTTCCGCGCGAGCATCCTGCCGTGGCTGGACGCGGGCGGCATCTACGCGGTGGCCAACCTGCGCGGCGGCGGTGAGTACGGCACCGCGTGGCACGAGGCGGGCAAGGGCGCGCACAAGCAGAACGTGTTCGACGACTTCGCGGGCGCGGCCGAGTACCTGGCGAAGGAGAAGTACACGCAGGCGAAGAAGCTGGCCATCTACGGCGGCAGCAACGGCGGCCTGCTGGTGGGCGCGGCCATGACGCAGCGCCCTGAGCTGTACGGCGCGGTGGTGTGCGGGGTGCCGCTCCTGGACATGGTGCGCTTCCACCTGTTCGGCAGCGGGCGGACCTGGGTGCCGGAGTACGGGTCGGCGGACGACGCCGGGCAGTTCAAGACCCTGTACGCCTATTCGCCCTACCACCATGTGCGCCAGGACGTGAGCTACCCGCCCCTGCTGATGATGAGCTCGGACCACGACGACCGGGTGGACCCCATGCACGCGCGCAAGTTCGTGGCGGCGGTGCAGAACGCGAAGGGCAATCCGGCGCCCACGTTGCTACGCATCGAGGCGAACGCAGGCCATGGCGGGGCGGACCAGGTGGCCAAGGCCATCGAGTCCAGCGTGGACATGTATGCCTTCCTCTTCCAGGTCCTGGACGTCGCCCGGTCGGATGCCGGGGTGGCGGCCGAGAGTCGCTAGAATCGGGGCAGGACACACTCCTGCCTCTCGGTGTTCCCTTGAAGGCAGGGTGCGGACCCCCAATCTTGAGCGGGGAACGGGTCCTGCGACCGGCGTGTTATAGAGCAGCGTTTCACCCTGCATGAGCGCTTGGGCGCCATGTGGGCAACTCTTGAAGGGCCTGCCTGTACGGCTGGCCAGCGGGTGGCGGATACATGTTCTTCGGACGTGACGACAAGAAGGAAGCCCAGAAGCGGGGCCTCACCATCCCGCTCTTGCCCCTTCGGGACATCATCGTGTTCCCCCACATGGTCGTTCCGCTGTTCGTCGGCCGGGAGAAGTCCATCGCGGCGCTGAAGGACGCGATGGCCCACAAGGGGCCGGATGACAAGGCGGTCATCCTGCTGGCCGCCCAGAAGAAGGCCAAGACGAACGACCCCTCGCCCGACGACATCTTCCACTTCGGCACCATCGGCCACCTCATCCAGCTCCTTCCGCTGCCTGACGGCACGATGAAGGTCCTGGTGGAGGGCGTGCGCCGCGCCAAGGTGAAGAAGTTCCACCCGAACGACGCCTTCTTCATGGTCGAGGTGGACGAGGTCGAGGAGACGCTGGAGAAGAGCGTGGAGCTGGAGGCGCTGGTTCGCTCCGTCCACTCCGTCTTCGAAGCCTTCGTGAAGCTCAACAAGCGCATCCCGCCGGAGATGCTGATGCAGGTCGCCAGCATTGACGACCCTGCGCGCCTGGCGGACACCATCGTCGCGCACCTGTCACTGAAGCTGAACGACAAGCAGGCGCTGCTCGAGACGGAGTCTCCGGCCAAGCGCCTGGAGAAGCTCTACGAGCTGATGCAGGGCGAGATCGAGATTCTCCAGGTGGAGAAGAAGATCCGCACGCGCGTCAAGAAGCAGATGGAGAAGACCCAGAAGGAGTACTACCTGAATGAGCAGATGCAGGCCATTCAGAAGGAACTGGGTGAGCGCGACGAGTTCAAGAACGAGATCCAGGAGATTGAAGAGAAGCTGAAGAACAAGCGGATGAGCAAGGAGGCCACGCTCAAGGTCAAGAAGGAGCTGAAGAAGCTCCGGATGATGAGCCCGATGAGCGCCGAGGCCACGGTCGTCCGCAACTACATCGACTGGATCATCAGCCTGCCCTGGTACGACGAGACCCAGGACCGGCTGGACGTCACCGAAGCGGAGCGGGTGCTCAACGAGGACCACTACGGCTTGAAGAAGCCGAAGGAGCGCATCCTCGAGTACCTGGCCGTGCAGCAGCTGGTGAAGAAGCTGAAGGGCCCCGTGCTGTGCTTCGTGGGGCCTCCGGGCGTGGGCAAGACGTCGCTCGCGCGCAGCATCGCGCGGGCCACGGGCCGCAAGTTCGTGCGCCTGTCGCTGGGTGGCGTGCGTGACGAGGCGGAGATCCGCGGCCACCGCCGCACGTACATCGGCGCGATGCCGGGCAAGCTCATCCAGTCCCTGAAGAAGGCGGGCAGCAACAACCCCGTGTTCCTCCTGGACGAGATCGACAAGATGTCCACGGACTTCCGTGGCGACCCGAGCGCGGCGCTGCTGGAGGTGCTGGACCCGGAGCAGAACCACAACTTCAACGACCACTACCTGGACCTCGACTACGACCTGTCCAAGGTGATGTTCATCTGCACCGCGAACACGATGCACAACATCCCCGGTCCGCTGCAGGACCGCATGGAAGTCATCCGCATCGCGGGGTACACCGAGCCGGAGAAGCTCTCCATCGCGCGGCGCTACCTGATTCCGAAGGAGCAGGAGGCCAACGGCCTCGCGGACCTGAAGATCGACATCACCAACGACGCGCTGAAGACCATCGTGCACCGGTACACGCGCGAGTCGGGTGTGCGTTCGCTGGAGCGTGAGATTGGCGGCGTGTTCCGGAAGATTGCCCGCGACGTGCTGAAGAACGGCAAGCGGGACCTCATCGAGGTGGACCGCAAGCAGGCGATGAAGTTCCTGGGCACGCCCCGCTTCCGCTACGGCGTGGCGGAGAGCGAGGACCAGGTGGGCATCGTCACGGGCCTCGCGTGGACGGAGCTGGGCGGTGAGATCCTCACCACGGAAGCCACGTCCATGCCGGGCAAGGGCAAGCTCATCATCACCGGCAAGCTGGGCGAGGTGATGCAGGAGTCCGCCCAGGCGGCCATGTCCTACGTGCGCAGCCGCGCGGAGCGCTTCGGCATCGACCGCAAGGTGTTCGAGAACTACGACATCCACGTCCACCTGCCGGAGGGCGCGATTCCCAAGGACGGTCCGTCCGCGGGCGTCACCATGGCCACTGCACTGGTGAGCGCGCTGACGCGCGTGCCGGTCCGCAGGGACGTGGCGATGACGGGTGAAATCACGCTGCGTGGCCGCGTGCTGCCCATCGGCGGTCTGAAGGAGAAGACGCTGGCGGCGCACCGCGCGGGCATCAAGACGGTCCTGATTCCGAAGGCGAACAAGAAGGACCTGAAGGACATCCCGCTGAAGATCCGCAAGGCGCTGCGCATCGTCCCGGTGGAGTTCGTGGACGACGTGCTGCGTGAGGCGCTGCTCCTGGAGAAGCCGGAGGAGTTCGGCCGCAAGGGCGCCGGGGACAACCTGAAGATGGGGCTGTCCGTACCGGATGCGGTGTCCACGCCTTCCGTGCCGGCCTCCTGAGGCCTTCAGTCCCGGGCCCCTTGAGGGGGCCTGGGATGGGTGGTGACGAAGCCAGGATGCCGGCCGACCAGGAGTCGCCGGTCTCCTGGCTTCTCTCTTTTTTACGAGCAGGTCGGGTACAACGCGGGGAGTGGCTCCCCGCGCGCGAATCCTGTCCTACTCCCTGGTGCTGGTGATGGCCGCGGCCTGCGGGCCGTGCGGCTTCCAGCCCGAGCCGGGCGTGAAGGTGGTGGTGCCGGCGATGCCCACCACGCTCGACTGGAGCCATTCGGATCCGCAGAGCTGGGTGAACTACCCGGTGATGCTGGCCACGCAGAAGGGGCTCACCACTTTGGGGGCGGACCACTCGGTCCAGCCGGGCCTGGCGGAGCGGTGGGAGCGTGAAGCGGCTGCGGCCGGGCATGAGGTCTACACGTTCCATCTGCGCGAGGACGTGACGTGGTCGGACGGTTCGCCCGTCACGGCGCGCGACTTCGTCTTCGGGTGGCACCGGGCGCTGCTGGGCCGCGAGCGCGGCGAGATGGCGGACCTCCAGGGCGCGGAGGAGGTGCTCGCGCTGCAGGAGCGTGGGGCTCCGGCGGCGGAGGTGAAGGCGGCGCTGTCTCGGGTCGGGGTGGAGGCGGTGGATGCGCGGACGCTGCGGGTGACGCTGGAGCGGCCTCGGAGCTACTTCCTGGCGCGGCTCGCGAACGTGTACCTGTTCTTTCCCGCGCCTTCGGCCGACCTGGAGGGCAAGTCGGACGAGGCGGTGCGCGACTACTTCGACCGGCCTCGGGATGGGCGACCGCTGGCGGTGGGGCCTTATCGAGTCGAGCGGTGGGACCGTGCGGGAGAGCGTGTGCGGCTGGTCTACAACCCGCGCAGTGCGTTCATCCCGCCGATGGGGCCTGGGGAGGCGCCGGCGCCGGTGCTGACGCTGATGAAGTCGGAGATCGGTCCTGCGCTGTATGAGCGGGGCCGGGTGGACTTCGTCTTCGTGGACAGCGCGGCGGCGCTGCGCGGGATGAAGGCGGCGGACCTGAAGCGGGAGCCGCTGTTGTCCACGTACTTCCTGGGCTTCAACACGGAGCGTCCGCCGTTGGACCGGCCGGAGGTGCGCCGGGCGCTGGCGCGGGCGTTGGACCGGGAGGCGCTGCTCGCGGGGCTGCTGCCGGCCGCTCGCGCGACGAACGTGTTGCTGCCGCCGGAGCTGCCGGATGCGGCGACGCCGGAGCAGGCGGCTCGGCTGCCGCGCTACGAGCCGGAGCGGGCGAAGGCGGAGCTGGCTGGGGCGAAGGGGTTGGACCGTCCGCTGCGGCTGGTGGTGAAGGCAGGGGATTCGTTCGTGCCGGAGGAGGCGCTGGCGGAGCGCATCGCGGCGCAGCTCGCGAAGGTGGGCGTGCAGGTGGTGGTGGATTCGCGGTCGGACTTCTCCGCGGAGGTGGCTCGCAGGACGCCGCAGGGACCGCGCGCGTATGACCTTTTCCTGCGGCGGCTGGGCGCGGACTACGCGCACCCGAACACGTTCTTCACGCTGTTCGAACGGCAGGGCAACCACCAGACGGGATGGGAGACGCAGGGCGGCGGCGAGCCGATGCGCCGCTTCGAGCAGCTGCTGGAGGAGGCGGACGGCGACCCCGACCCCGTGCACGCGCGCGCGCTGTACGCGAAGGCCCAGGAGGTGCTGGTGGGGGAGGAGGCCGTCATCGCGCCGCTGTACCACCCGGACCGTTATTTCCGGGCGCGTGCGCGGCTGCACGGCCTGGACGTGGATCCGTTCAACTTCCTCGCACTGCGTGCACTGCGGCTGGGGCCGGATGAAACGCCCTCGGCCCGCGCGGAAGGGCAGGGGCCGTAGCGCATGCGCCTCGTCGCGACGCGCCTCGTGCGCCAGCTCGTGCTCGTGCCGGTGGTGGCGGTGGCCTCTTACTTCCTCATGGCCGCGCTGCCGCTCACCACGGAGAGCGACAACAAGCGTCAGGTGTCTCCGGAGCTGGCGGCTTCGTATCAGCGCGACCTGGGCATCGGTGAGCCGCTTGGGTTCCTGCGGCCTTGGGAGAAGCTCTTCTCCGGGGAGCGTCTGGGCACCAGCGCTCAGGGCATCACCGGCGATGAGCTGCTCCAGAAACTCTCTGGCAGCGTGGGCGTGGGCCTGGTCGCGCTTCCTCTCGCGCTTGCCTGGGCGGTGGGCTTCGCGCTCCTTCGTACCCGTTGGCGGCGGGGACGCTTCGCCGTGCTCGGGGACGTGCTCCCCGCCATCGCGTTCGGAACTCCCGTCTTCATCCCCGCGCTGCTCCTGGCCCCCGCCGTGGTGGAGCGCGGACACCTGCTGCCGGAGCTCTGCGCCGCGGTCGTCATCGCCATCTGGCCGGGGACCTTCCTGGGCACGCTCGTCGGTGATGCCCTGGAGACCGAGCTGTCCCGTGACTACGTGCGCACCGCGCTCAGCAAGGGTCTGGACCCCGGCACCGTGCTGCGCCGCCATGTCCTCCCCAATGTGTGGCCCGCGCTCCTGGACGCCGTGACGCCTGTCGCCACCGCGCTGCTCGCGGGTTCGTTCGCCGCGGAGCGCGTCTTTGGCCTGCCGTACTTCGGCCAGCTCTACGTCCTCGCCGTCCTCAACAAGCAGGTCGCTGTCGTCGTCGTGTCCACCACCACCTTCGCCACCGTGCTCGTCGTCGTGAGCCTCACTGTGGAGCTCTTGCGCATGCTCGTGGATCCACGTGCCCGGGAGGCCCGCGCTTGAGCCGCATCCCCTTGCGCGCCTGGGTGGGGCTGGTCCTCCTCGTGGGCCTGGGCGCCTTGAGCCTCGTGGCCGGACGCCTGTTCCCCGAAGCACTCGCGAACACCTGTCCGCTTGGCTGGGACCTGAACCGCCCGGACCGCAGCGTGTGCGAGCTGGCCTTCGGTGGCCTGTGGGTCTCCTTGGCCATCGGGCTCGCGGCTGGCGCTCTGTCCACCGTGCTGGGGCTGGCCGTCGCGGCGCTCGCGCGGCTGTCCGGTGGTGTGACGGAGCAGGTGCTCCTGCGTGCGGTGGACGCCGTGTTCGCCCTTCCGGATGTCCTCGTGGTGATGGTGCTCCAACTCGCCGGCCAGTCCCTCATGGACGCGGGCATGGGCGGGGGTCTGGGCCCCTTTGGCTTGATGGTGACGTCCCTGGCCCTGGTGGGCTGGGCCGGCCCCGCGCGCATGTTCCGCGACCGCCTGGCCACGCTGGAGGGCCAGGAGTACGTGGCCGCCGCGCGGGCCCTGGGCGGTGGTGGCGTGCACGTCCTTCGCGTGCACCTGTGGCCGTTGCTGCGCCCCTTCGTGCTGGCCGTGTTCTTGAGCCGCCTGCCGAGCGCCATCCTCACCGAGTCCACGGTGAGCTTCTTCGGCATCGCTCGCATGGAGCCCATGTCCCTGGGCCGCTACCTGGGCACTTCCTACGCCGCGCTCATCTACGAGGGCGGCGGCCGCGTGGTGATTCCCGCCTGGGGACTGCTCGTCCTGCTGGTGCTTGGCGCCTCGCTCGCTTCCCAGGCATTGGGGGGAGGTACCCGTCGCGAAGTGTGAGGAATGCCGCACATTGAGGCAAAGGTTTCACACGGACGGAAACCCTTTGCCCTCAGGTGAACACCATGTCCCTCCCCACGGAAGAAATCCCCCTCTCGCCTGCCCGTGATGAGCGTCCGCGTGACGACGGTCTGCGCAAGGAGACCGTCCGGGGTTCGGTGCTGGTTGTGGAGGACGACGCCGCGCACCGCGAGCTCCTGGTGGAGCTGGTGAGCACCTGGGGCTACGACGCCATGCCCGTGGGCAGCGCGGAGGAGGCCGAGTTCGCCGTGCGCAACAAGCGCATGGACGCCGCCATCGTGGACGTGTTCCTGCCCGGCCGCAGCGGCACCACGCTCATGTCCAAGCTGCGCGAGAAGTTCCCTCAGGCCGTGCTCATCGGCGTGAGTGCCATGAGCGACGCGGCGACCGCTCGCAAGTGCAAGGGCCTGGGCGCGGACCTCTTCATCGGCAAGCCGTTGGATCCGGAGAAGCTGGCCAAGGCGCTGAAGTCCAAGCACCAGAGCTGGCACTGAGCGCAGCAGGGGAGCGGGTTCCGGTTGCACACCCCCGCCGGACGGTCGATGCTCCCTGGCGTGAAGAACCTCGCCTCCGGCTTCCTGCTGGCCATGCCCCAGCTTGGAGACCCGAACTTCTACCGGTCGGTCATCCTGATGATCGAACACGGAGAGACGGGCTCCATGGGGCTCATCGTGAACCGGGGAGCGCCCCTGACGCTGGGTGAGCTGGCGCGCGGTCAGTCGATGGACATCTCGACGGACCGCGTGTCGCAGCCGGTGTTCGTGGGCGGCCCGGTGGAGCCTCAACGCGGCTTCGTCCTGCATGACGACGACACCGTCGCGGAGAAGCACTCCGTCCTGCCGGGCCTCTACCTGAGCGTCACGCTGGACGCGCTGGGGCCGCTGCTGCAGCGGACGGATCCGCGCGTGCGCTTCTGCCTGGGGTACGCGGGCTGGGGCCCCAAGCAGCTGGAGAATGAAATCGCCGCGGGCTCGTGGCTGTACGCCGACGCCACCGCGGACGCGGTGCTGGGACAGGACCCGGCGAAGTTGTGGGATGCCACCCTGCGCGGACTGGGCGTGGACCCGGCCATGCTGGTGATGGGAAAGGGGATGAACTGATGCTCGACGCCGAGGCGCTTCGCCGTTACCTCCTGGACGCCCTTCCGGGCTCGGAGGTGGAGTTCAACGACACCACGGGGACGGGAGACCACTTCGAAGCTCGCGTCGTCTCCCCCGCCTTTACTGGCAAGACGATGGTGGAGCAGCACCAGCTGGTGTACGCGCCGCTACAGCAGTGGCTCAAGTCAGGCGAGCTGCACGCGCTGGCGCTCAAGACCTATTCGCCCGAGCAGTGGAAGAAGCTCGGCCCCCGCTGAAGAAGGAGCAACGATTCATGGATCCGACCCTCAAGGCCCAGTTCGACGAGACGGTGAAGTCACACCCCATCGTCCTCTTCATGAAGGGCAATGCCCTGTTCCCCCAGTGCGGCTTCTCCGCGCGCGCCCTCCAACTGCTCCAGCCGCTGGGCCCGGTGCACACGGTGGACGTGCTGGCGGACCCTGCCGTGCGCCAGGGCATCAAGGACTACTCCAGCTGGCCCACCATTCCGCAGGTCTACATCCACGGGAAGTTCGTGGGTGGGTCGGACATCCTGACGGAGCTGGCCGAGCGCGGCGAGCTGCAGGACCTGGTCGCCGCCGGCGGCAAGTAGGCGTTTGAGCGGGAGCGGGGCCGGGGGGAAGACCCGGGCCCCGTCCCCCGCGTAGACTGGGCGGCGGTCGCCAAGAGGGGTTGAAAGCCGCCGTGCTCACCGTCACACCGCCTGAGTCGAAGCCGCAGGACGCGTCCACCGAAGTGCCCGGCGTGCCGGTCGAGGGGGGCCCCCTTCCTCCTGGCGCGAACGTCGCGGTCGCCACGCCCGGCGCCGCGGTCGCGGATCCGGACGACCTCGTCAGCACGGAGAAGACGCCCACGCTGGTGGACCGCGTGCAGGCCTTCCGCGCGAAGTACGAGAAGCAGGAGATGGCCCTCTTCTTCTTCGCGGGCTTCCTCTACGACGTCCTCACGCTGAGCCCCGTCGACGATGCGCTCACGGAGGTGCAGAACTTCGTCTACCTGGCCATCCTCGCGGGCCTGCTGGTGCTGGAGCAGCGCTACCCGGAAGGCGTGGAGCCGCCGAAGCTGCTGGTCAAGGTATGGCGCTTCCGCGAGGACGCGCTGCACTTCTTGATGGGCAGCCTGCTGAGCGCGTTCACGCTGTTCCTGTTCAAGAGCTCGTCGGGCTTCACGCCGCTCCTGTTCATGGCGGGCATGTTCGGGTTGCTGGTGGCCAACGAGCTGCCGCGCTTCCGCCAGCTGGGCCCCGTCATCCGTGTGGCCGTCTTCAGCCTGTGCGTGACGCTGTACTTCGCGTCGCTGCTGCCGGTGCTGTTCGGACGGGTGGGGTGGTGGATCTTCACGCTGTCCGTCGTGCTGGGCTGCGGGAGCATCTATGGGCTGCTTCGCGTGCTCAAGCGGTGGCGGCCGGATGAGAAGGCGCTGCTGCGCACGGTGGCGGTGCCCGGCTTCGGCGCGCAGGCGCTCCTGCTCGGGTGCTACTTCCTGGGCGTGATTCCGCCGGTGCCCCTGGCGGTGCAGTACAGCGGCATCTACCACGCGGTGGAGAAGGTCCCCCAGAGCGTCTATGGGACCTCGGGCGTGTATCGCCTGACGTCGGACGAGCAGCCCTGGTGGAAGGTCTGGACGGCGTTCCACCACGGCGACCAGGAGTTCACGGCGCGCAACGGCGAGCAGCCCGTGTACTTCTTCCGCATCTTCGCGCCCAAGGGCTTCGAGAGTTACTACGTGGTCGTGCGCTGGTTCCATGACCACCCGGAGAAGGGCTGGACGGCGCTGGGCAAGGGCTATCGTGCCCCGGTGAGCAGCAACGGCTCGGAGGGCGGCTTCCGCTACTACGCGCGGCCGGGCATCCCGCTCAAACCGGGCGACTGGCGCGTCGTGGTGGAGACGGAGAGCGGGCATGAAATCAACCGCCTGAACTTCACCGTCATCGACGGCACGGGCACAGAGAAGCCCACCAACAAGGTGGAGGTGTCCGTGCTCAAGACCACCAAGCCGCTGCCGCTGGAGGCCTGGGAGAAGGACCATCCCCCGAAGGCCGCGGCTCCTGCGGCTCCCGCGGCTACGGCGCCGGCGCCTTGAGCAGCGTCACCTGACCCAGCAGCACCGGCACCGCCGTCTCCACGCGCAGGATGCGGGGGCCCAGCGAGAAGGGCAGGAATCCGTGGGCTTCCAGCAGCTGGGTCTCGAAGGGCACCCAGCCTCCGTCCGGGCCGATGGCGAGCACCACCCGCGTGGCGCGCGTGATGTCCCGGGCCTGGAGGGAGAGGCTGGCGG
>NZ_RAWF01000297.1:0-11852 GCF_003612075.1 Corallococcus sp. CA041A | reverse complement strand
CGGGGGGTTGGAGGGGGGCGGCGGTGGCCGGCCTCCTGGGCTCGGTGAGCTCGGGCGCCGCGTGGGCGCACGCGGGCCTGCCGGAGACGGCCAACGTCACGCTGCGGCGAGGCCACTCCGAGGACTTCTTCGTGGGGGCCACGTTTGGCGCGGTCATCTCGCGCGACAGTGGGCGGACGTGGCGCTGGGTGTGTCCGGATGCCATGGGGTATGGCGGCTGGCGCCCGGAGTCCTTCGTCTGGCGCGAGACAGGGCAAATCCTGGCGGCCACCGGCAACGCGCTGCTGTCCTCGAAGGACGGCGCGTGTTCGTGGTCGTCGCACCCGGCGTTCAAGGACACCTGGGTGACGGGGCTCGCGGCGCACCCCTCGGATGACGCGGTGCTGTATGTGGCCACGGGCCGCTCCACGTCGGCGACCAACGGGGTGTTCCGCTCGGAGGACGGCGGGGAGACGTGGCGGCCGTTGGGGCTCCAGCGCGCGGGGGTCCTCTTCTCCGCCGTGCGCGTGTCCACCGCGGACCCGCGCACGCTCTACGTGTCCGCGTCGGACACGGCGCGCATGTATCTGTTCCGCAGCGACGACGCGGGCGAGACGTGGGAGGAATTGCCGCAGGCCTTCCCGGACCTGGTGCGCCCGTTCGACTTCGTGGTGACGGCGACGGACCCGGTGGAGCCGCACCGCGTCTGGGCGCGCGTGTCCGCGCAGGGCTATACGCACATCCTGCACAGCACGGACGGCGGGCGCACCTTCACCGCGCGCACGGGCGCCGGCATCGACGACGTGTTCATCAACATGGACGTCTCCGCCGACGGCGGCACCGCGTGGGTGTCCACGTACAGCTCCTTCTTCCGCAGCCAGGAGGGCGGGGCCTTCTCCAAGCTGGTGCTGCCCACCGGCAACGCGTGCGTGACGCGCGTGGGAGACGTCATCTACGGCTGCGGCTCGCCGTGGCTCCATGACTGGTCGCTGGCGCGCAGCAGCGACGACGGCACCACGTGGGAGCCCCTCTTCAGCCTGGAGCAGATCCAAGGCAGCCATCAGTGCCCGGCGGGAACGCCCGTGCGCGAGCTGTGTCCGTCGCGCTGGCCCCAGCTCGCGGAGACGATTGGCGCGCCGCTCTACCCGGATGGCGTTCCGGACGCCGGCGTGCTGGATGCGGGAGTGCAGCCGGTGGAGGACGCGGGCACGCCCGCCGACCCGAAGCCGAAGCCGTCCTCCGGTTGTGCCGCCGCGCCCGCGGGCATGTTGCTTCCGCTGTTCCTGCTTCCCTTGCTTCCCTTGACGCGCCGCGGCCGTCGGCGCGAGGCCCCATGACCATGAAGCTGAAGACGTCCCTGCCCTGGAGTACCGCCGCCGTCGCGCTGCTCGCCCTGAGCGCGTGCAATGGCGACGACACCGAGCCCCAGGCCACCGAGTGCGAGGAGCCGCTGTACGCGGGCGGCGCCACGGACGAGGCGTGGCGCACGCTGGTGGATGCGAGGAACCAGCCCCAGGACAGTTCGCGCGCGGTGACGCTCACGTCGCCCGAGTCCCAGCAGGAGTACTGGACGGACCAATCCGCGCCGCTGTGGCAGTGGACGTCTCCGCTGCGCGCGTCGCTGGAACGCCCGGGCCGCACGTCCCCCCTGCTGGAGGCCCGTCCTCGCGAGTCGAAGCGCTCGGTGCTCGCGTGGCTGGGGAACCTGGTGCTGCCCACCGCCGAAGCCCACCTGCCGCCGTACACGGGCGACCTCTACTGGGTGAAGGTCCACGTCGCCGGGCGCGAGTGCCCCATCGTCCAGGTGTTGACGTCGGAGTTGCAGTGGCAACTGGATGACGGCTCTTGGCGGACGGTGAAGGACTCGGCGGGCAAGGCGCTGTCGGTGCAGGTGGTGAGCGCGTACCTGGTGCAGAACCGCATCACGGAGGGGCCGTACACGCTGGGGACTCCGGTGCCCTTCACCATGGGGATGGCCAGGTGAGGCGCGCCGCCTGGCTTTGCGTCCTGGCGCTGGGCGCTTGCACGGAGGCCGAACCGCCGGAGCCGGGCACGGACGTGCCCGAGCTGACGTACGCGGATCCAAACCCGTGGACGCGGGGCGGCTCGACGGTGCCGCCTCCGGGAGCTTCCGGGCGATTGCTGGTGACGAACAGCCTGGATGACTCCGTGAGCCTGCTGGACATGGACGGGCTGGGGACGCCGGGCTGGGGCGAGCTGGCGCGCGTGCCGGTGGGGCTCAACCCGGTGGAGTTGGAGGGACCGCACCACACGGCGGTATCGCCGGCTGGCGACTACTACTACGTGGGCATCTCCAACTACGTGCCCGGAGGCGGCTCGGGTCCGCATGGCGCGCATGGGACGGGGACGGCGGACGGCTACTGCCTGAAGCTGAGCGCGAAGGACAACCGGTTGGTGGCGTCCACGCGCGTGGACCGCAACCCGGGGGACGTCATCGTCAGCGCGGACGGGCGCACGCTGTACCAGACGCACTTCGACCTGTTGCGCATCGCGGACGTGGCGCGGAAGGGCGGGCCGGAGGAGGACATGGTCTCGCGCCTGGTCATCCTCGACGCGGAGACGATGACGGTGAAGGAGCGGGTGAAGGTGTGCCCCGCGCCGCACGCGGTGCGCCTGTCCGCGGATGAGCGCACGGCGTACGTGGCGTGCTGGTCGGACGAGGTCGCGGTGGTGGACCTGGCGGCGGCGGGCATGCCGGTGACGCGCGTGAAGGTGGCGGCGGGCTCGGGCACCGCGGTGAGTCCGCGCCATCAGCCATACGCGCTCACGGTGTCGCCCACGACGGGGGACGTGTGGGTCAGCTCGCTCGCGAGCAAGCAGGTGCAGGTGCTGGAGCCCGGGACGCGCGCGATGAACCCGGAGCGCACGGTGTACCTGCGCGGCTCGCCCATGTTCGGCGCGTTCACGCGGGACGGGCGCACGCTGTACATGCCCTATCAGCAGGAGGACGCGGTGGCGGTCATCGACGCGGCGACGTCCACGGTGCAGCGCACGGTGCAGTTGTCACAGGCGGGATGTCTCAACGTGCATCAGTTCATGCTGACGCCGGACGAGCGCCACGGATTGGCGGTCTGCGAAGGGGACCACATCGGCCCGGGCACGTTGCACGTCGTGGACCTGACGGAGGGCACGGTGCTGTCCACGGTGCGGATGGGCATCTTCCCGGACTCGGTGAGCCTGTTGCGGGGGCAGCCGTGAGGGGCCTGCGCGCGGGTGTGGCGGCGGTGCTCGCGGGGGTGCTGGCCGGGTGTGGGGGCGAAGAGGGGCCCCAGGCCGCGGCGGACTACGGAGAGGCGCTGTTCCAGGACGCGCGGCTGTCGTCGAGCGAGTACAACAAGTTCTCGTGCGCGACGTGCCACGTGACGACGGCGGAGGCGCCGGCGGGGCGCATCGACTCAGGGCACACGCTGTACAACGTGGCGGCGCGGCCGAGCTGGTGGGGCGGCGACGAGACGCAGCTGCTGGACGCGGTGAACTTCTGCTACGTGAACTTCATGCGCGGCGTGACGAAGCTGGGGGCGGAGGAGCCGCGCTCCCGCGCGCTGTATGAGTACCTGTCGCGGATCAGCCCGGACGCGCAGGCGCCCGCGCTGCCGTTCACGGTGGTGAAGGACATCCAGGACGTGCCCCGGGGCGACGCCACGCGAGGCGAAGCGGTGTACCGGGCGGCGTGCCAGAACTGCCACGGCGCGACGCACACGGGAGATGGACGGCTGACGGAGCTGGCGTCGGTGCTGCCGGAGGTGACTCGCGAATACGACCGGCTCTTCCCGGGCATCCCGCACGCGCAGGTCGTCATCGAGAAGGTGCGGCACGGTCCGTTCTTCGGCGTGGGAGGCAACATGCCGCTCTACAGCACGGAGGCCCTGTCCGACGCGGACCTGGGTGCGCTGCTCATGTATCTGGGACTTTGACGGGCCGCACTCCCAACCTCACCCAGACACAGTTATTGACCTTTAAAGTTCAAAATCATGGACTTTAAAAGTCAAATCCACTCAAGTTCCTGGGAGGCGCCGCGCTTTTCTTCCGCCTCCCGAGGAGCCATGCCCGACACGACGACCAACGACCTGGCGCGCACGGAAGCCTCGCCGCGTCGCAGGCAACTTCCGCCGACGCCGGACAGGCCCCAGCACCTCTTCACCATCGACGGCATCCGCTACGAAGCCGTCCGCGAGTTGGTGCGGATGCAGACGGGCGAGGTGCTGATGCTGGCGCAACGCTTCCCAGCGAGAGGGAACGAGTTGCCCGGCTTCTGCTTCGTCCGGAAGCTGGCGAACCCCTCCACGTACATTCAGCGCACGCGCTTGGGAGAGGAGCTTCAACTGGCGTTCCGCGTGCGCCACCCAGCCATCGCCCAGGTCTTCCACCGCAAGGTGCACCAGGGCGCGCTGCATGTCGTCATGGAGTCCGTGGACGGCCCCTCGCTGGAGACGCTGGTGAGCGCGGGCGTAGCGCGCGGACGACGCGTCTCCGAGTCCTTCGCCCTCTATGTCGGCGCGGAGATCGCGGAGGCGCTGCACCACGCGCACACCCTGACGGACACGGACGGCCAGTCGCTGGGCGTCATCCACCGCGACGTCAACCCCCGCCACGTCTACGTGGGGACACAGGGCGAGGTGAAGCTGACGAACTTCGGCGCGGCGTACTCGCTGGTGGTGGGACGCGAGGAGTCACCCGCAAACCTCGTGCGTGGAGATGTGGCCTACGCTTCGCCGGAATACCTGGGGCGGCAGCCGCTTTCGCCGCGCTCCGACGTCTTCAGCCTGGGCGTGCTGCTGGTGGAGCTCTTCACCGGCAAGCACCTCTTCGACGTGGAGGACGTGCCACGCCCGCCCAGGCGCCTGGCCTACCTCTATTCGGAAATCCTTCCCTCCCTGCCGCTGACACAGATGCAGGTGCTGCTGGCGAGCTTCGGTCCGAAGGACGTCGAGGAGGCCGTGGGCTCACTCTCCCCGGACGTGAAGGCGATGCTGCATGTCGCGCTGCGCGCCAACCCCGAGGAGCGGTTCGCCACGGCGGCGGACATGCGGGATGCCATGCGAATCGCCCTGGCAAGGCGGCACCCGGGCTATGGCCGCCAGGAGGCCGCGGTGGAGTGGGCCCGGGTACTGGCGGAGGGCAGCGGCCTTCGCGACGCGGTGGAGTTTGGCGAGAGTGGCCTCTTCCGCGAAGGGCTGGAGCCCCATGAACTGGAGGGCGTGAAGCGGGAGTAATCCGTCAGCGTGCCAGCGCCGAAGCGACGTGAAGAAGGGCGTCCAGCTTCTCTGCGTCCAACTTGCGCGCGAGGTGGAGAAGGCGCCGCAGCTCCGGGGCGTCCTCTTCCTTGGGCTGGGGCTTGTGGCCCTTGCGCACGTCACCTGTCGCGGTGAGGCCCAGGAGTTTCTCAGGGGAGACGCGCAGCTCCCGGCAGAGGCGGTAGAGGGAGGGGACGCTGGGAAGCATCTTCCCGCGCTCCAGACGGTTGTAGACGGGGTGTACCAGTCCAATGCGCTCCGCGACTTCGGCCTGAGTCAGGCCCAGGTGCTGGCGGGCCGCGCGAGCCTCCGTGCCGATGGTGATGCCGAGTTCTTCATTCATGGCGGGGCTCAGCGTAGCCCAGGGCGCGCAGGGATGAATGTTGGAGGTTGGAAGCGCTTGAGTGGACTCCACGAGTCCCCAGCTGGATGCGTCCCAAGGCGTTGGGCCTCCCGGGCTTCTCATGCCTTGGGTAGGGTGCGCGCCCCGCCGGGAGGCCGCCGCATGCGAGAAGGCTGGAAGTCCGAAAGAGGGCAGCCATGATTCGGGGGCCGCCTCCCGCCGTGCTGAATCCGGGGGCCCAGTTGCTGGGCTACACGGTGGAGCACCAGCTGGGGCAGGGAGGCTTCGGGACGGTGTACCTCGCGCGCTGCGAGGGCCAGCGCTTCGCCCTGAAGCTGCTGCACCTGCCGCGCGTGGGCGAGCGGGCGGAGCGCGAAGTCTCCATCCTCACCCGGCTGCGGCACCCCAACGTGGTGAGAATCCTGGGCCACGGCTACTGGCCGGTGGCCCAGCCTCAGTTCGCCGTCATCGTCATGGAGTACGTCGACGGGCGCCAACTGGACGAATGGGCTGACGCGGAGAATCCCACGGCGCGACAGGCGGCGCGCGTGCTGTTGGGCGTGGCGCGGGCGCTCGCCGCCGCCCATGCGGACGGGGTGGTGCACCGGGACGTGAAGGAGGCCAACATCATGGTGCGCGCCTCGGATGGCGTGGCCAAGCTGGTGGACTTCGGCATTGGCGACTACGCGGGCGCGCGTGACTTGACCGCGGACATCCTCCCGCCCGGGACGGTGGACTACCGCGCGCCGGAGGCATGGCGCTTCCTCAGGGCCCATCGCGAGGCGCCGGACGCCCGGTACACGGCGGGCCCGGCGGACGACTTGTGGGCGCTGGGCCTCGTCTTCTACCGGCTGCTGACGGCGCGCTTCCCCTTCGATGGCGAGGATGCCGCCAGCTTGACGGAGGCGATTCTCGGGAGCGCGCCCATGCCGCCGCACAAGGAGAATGAGCGCGTGCCCCGGGCGCTGGGCGACGTGTGCCTGCGGCTCTTGGAGAAGACGCCCGAGGCGCGCACGCCGAGCGCCCGGCAGCTTTGCGAGTCCCTGGAGGAGGCGCTGCGTGGCGCGGACGCGGCGTGGGACGTGCCGCTCTGCGACGCCTATGCCGAGGACTCCGCGACGACGGAGGGGGAGGACCTCGACAGCTTCGAGCAGTGGCGGAACGAACCCCGGCACCGTCCGCGCCGGGGCCAACGCCTTCCCCTGAAAGTGGCGCCAGTTGGGGACGCGAATGCCGCGGCGAACGTGTCGCCGCATCCCGCGACGACCGTACATGTTGCGCCTGTGAAGCGCGGAGCCTTCCGTGCCTGGATGGCGCTCGTCCTGGTGCTCGTCCTGGCAGGGGCGGCGTGGGGACTTGGGACGTCACGCATCGCGAGGCTGGCCCACACCCGTCAGGAAGTAGCGCCCCCTGGCAAGTCGCCTCAAGCTGGCCGCGCCGCTGCTCCAACCGGGCCGGAGGCCACCGCCGCGGCCGTCGCTCTCCCCGCGACGCTCCAGGAGGACTCAGCCACCGTGACGACGCGACCGGAAGACACCCTGCCCCCTCAGCTCCCCTCGAAGCCCGCGAAGAAGGGCATGAGTGTCATGACCCGCGCGGCGAGCACGGCGGCGGCTTGTGCGGCGCTCGCGTGCCCCGGGTCGCAGGTACGTCCGCCTCCGCCGCCAGAGCCGTGTCCGGTGGGGGCAGTGAAGGCCATGGAGAAGCTGAACATTCCCCTGGGCCGCAAAGCCTACGCGGTCTTCATCATCGACGATCCGAAGGTCATCTCCGTGCGGGAGGGGCCGACGGAATTGATCCTGGCTGGCCCTTGGAAGGACATGCCGAGCAACACGGTGCTGTCTGGCCGGCTCATCGTGAGGGATCGCGTGTATGGGCGCCTGACCTGGGCAACGACGCCGAAGGGCGACAGTTTTCCCGTGTGCATGGAGGTCCTCGCGGAGGACAGTGTCCGAGGCATGGCCCGAAAGCCTGGAGACGACTCACCCTCCAGTGCCCGTATCTTCACGAGCGCTCAAGTGAGAGCGGTGAGCGAGTTCGAGTAGCGGGATTCCCCGGGAGCCATCGCCGAGTGTCTTCTTCTTCTTTCGCCGTGCTCCTTGGACTCCTGCTCGCGAGTGGAGCGTCGGCCGACCCATCGGAAGCCGGTGCTTCCTTGCCGGGCGTGCGCCGGATCGAGTTGGCTCCCGATGACGCTTCCTCCACCCACGAAATCGCAATCAGCGCTCAGCTTTCGACAACGTTCCTCTTCGACTCCGACTTGAAGCGCGGCGAAGTCGAACTGGAGAGCCGGGACCGCTTTTCTCTCGTGGATGCAGGGCAGGCCACATTGCGGCTGGTGCCTTCAGCACGTTTGACTGCTGGAGAGAGGCTGCGTCTGTTCGTGCGCTTCCGGGATGGGGCTGCGCCAGCAAGCGCCTCATTCCTTCTTCGAGTGCATCCCGCGACGGCGGAACCTCTCATTGAGGTCTATCGCGGCATGCGGACAATCGAGACGTACCAGCAAGAAATCCGGGAGGTTCGTGCGGGGTTGATGCGCTGCCAGGGCGAAGTCGTACGACTGGTGGCCGAACAGAATGCTCCGGGCGGGCTGGCAGGTCTCGTCTTCTCCGGCGCGCTGGACGAGCATGGATTGACCGGACGACTCGTGACCGAGGCTGTCGCTCGTGCGGCTGGAAACGCGCTTAAGGCAACCTCCGTCAAGAGTTATCGGTCCGCGACGGGGGTTGCTGTCGAGATCAATTTGACGGTGATGGCGGGCGCTCCTCCATGGGTCGCGAAGGGGGCAACGCTTCGAGGCAAGACCGGGGCGGAGTTGAAGGTGCTTCGGCTCTGGCAGCAACGGCCCATCCCGACAGGTGAGTTCGGGCTCGTCGTGGTGGAGGCCGACGCTTCAACGGCGGCCCAGGGAGCCTTCTCCCTGAAGCTGTGGGAGGAAGACGGGCCGCGTACGATCACACTCGACAACGTGATGTTCCCATAGGGAGCCCACTGGTGATTCCTCGCCGCCCCTGACGGCGGGTGCCACCGCCACATCTCCCGCTGGCGACTGGGGCGCGTTCAAGGCCTTCGAGGGAAAGGACTGGCTGCCATGCCGCTGCGTGGATTGCGCGCGCTCGGACTCGGGCTCCTGGGTCTTGGGCTGAGTGGGTGCGGCCTGCTCGGCTACCACAAGCTCCCTGTGGCTCCTCGTGCGCCTGAAGAAGAAGCGGCTCGGGTTCACTTCCCGGAGTCCTTCGACAATGCCACCCATCTTTCAGGGCCCATGCTGGAGGCCCTGAGCCTGGCACTGAACGACTTCCTTCCACCGGGTCGGAAGGTCCAGACCAATGCACGCGATCCGCGCATCGCGGAGTGTCTGTCACGCCGCGACACCTACGAGACGCGTGTGCTCCGCTCCGAGGAGGGATTGTTCTTCATCTCCTTCATTCCGGATCTGTCGCGCTGCGGCCTGGATGCGGAGATCCTGGATGGAGGCGCGGTCTATTGCGTGGATGCGCAGGGCCGCATCGTCACCGTGCGCTGAAGCCGCCTGACCGCTGCGCAGGCAAGGAGGCAGGGGCCGAACATCCCGCCCCTGCCCATGCGAGCCCGGCCGCCGCACCTCAAGAACATTCATGTCTTCGTCGGGTCCACAGGAGCACGGCCCTTCATCCGAAGAGCCCATGCCCACGAGGGGCCGGTCCCCTGCGTCCCTGGCCGAGCTGCTGAACACCGAACGCGAGGCGCTCCTGGAGGACTGGTGCGCCCGGGTGTCTCCCCTCTTCACCACCCTGCGCCTGTCACAAGAGCAGCTCGTTGACGCCCTGCCCGCCCTGCTCGATGAGCTCCACACCGCGCTCGTGGACGCGGAGGAGGACGCGGACGGCCTCCCCCCGCTCCACCACAGCGAGGCCGCTGGAGCACACGGCCGGCAGCGCCTGCGCCTGGGCGCGGACGTGTCCCTCGTCACGCGCGAATACGCCCTCCTGCGCGACTGCATCCTGTCGCGCGCCGAGCGCGCCGACGTGGACGTGCCGCTGCATCAACTGCGCGTGCTTGGCGCCAGCATCGACAACGCGCTGGCCCAGGCCGTCATCCCGTTCGCGTTCGACAGCGCCGAGCGTCGCCACATCGAGGTCGAGGAGCGCGAGCGCTTCTTCCAGCTGTCCCCGGACATGTTCTGCGTCGCGGGCCTGGACGGGTACTTCAAGCGCGTGAACACGTACTTCGTCAGCGTGCTCGGGTGGAGCGAAGCGGAGCTCTACCAGCACCCCTTCATGGACCTCATCCACCCCGATGACCGGGCGTCCACCCAGGAGGAGATGCGCAAGCTGGCCCACGGCATCCCCACCCTGCGCTTCCAGAACCGCTTCCGCACCCGCGACGGCCGCTACCGGTGGCTCGCGTGGGCCTCCCGCCCCGCGCCCGAGCTGGGCCTCATCTACGCCGCCGCGCGCGACATCACCGAACAGAAGACCGTGGCCCAGGAACGCGAACAACTGCTGGAGGTCGTGCGCGACAGCGAGGCCCGCTTCCGCAACATGGCGGACCACGCCCCCGTCATGCTCTGGGTGACGGACGTGCAAGGCGCCACGACGTACATGAACCGGGGCTGGTACGCCTTCACCGGCCAGACCGAGGCCACGGGCCTGGGCTTCGGCTGGTTCGACGCCATCCACCCCGACGACCTGGAGCGCACCCAGCGGACCTTCACGGAGTCCAACGCCGCCCGCCAGCCCTTCCGCCTGGACTACCGCCTGCGCGGCACGGACGGACACTACCGGTGGGCCGTGGACACCGGCTCGCCCCGCTTCGACGCGGACGGACACTTCCTGGGCTACATCGGCAGCGTCATCGACATCTCCGACCGCAAGCAGGCGGAGGTGGAACGCGAGGCCCTGCTCGCCCGCGAGAGCGCCGCCCGCCGCGAGGCCGAAGAGGCCAACCAGCTCAAGGACGAGTTCCTCGCCACCATCAGCCATGAGCTGCGCACGCCCCTCACGGCCATCCTCGGCTGGGTGCAACTCCTGCGCACCGGCACCCTGCCCGCCCCCCGCCAGGAGCGCGCGCTGGAGACCATCGAGCGCAACGCGCGCGCGCAGGGACAGCTCATCGAGGACCTGCTCGACGTCAGCCGCATCGTGTCCGGCAAGCTCAAACTGGACGTGTCGCCCGTGGACCTGTCCGCGGTGGTGCAGCAGGCGCTCGAGTCCGTGCAGCCAGCGGCGGACGCGCGCCGCATCGAGGTAAGGGCCACGGTGGACACCACCAGCAGCGTCATGGGCGATCCGCACCGGCTCCAGCAGGTGGTGTGGAACCTGCTGTCCAACGCGGTGAAGTTCACGCCCAAGGGCGGCCACGTGCGGCTGGTGGTGGCGCGGCGCGACTCCATCGTGGAGCTCACCGTGGAGGACACCGGCCAGGGCATCTCCGAGGCCTTCCTCCCCCACGTCTTCGAGCGCTTCCGCCAGGCCGACGGCGGCAGCACGCGCAAGACGGGTGGGCTGGGACTGGGGCTGGCCATCGTTCGGCACATCGTGGAGATGCACGGCGGCACCGTCTCCGCCGCCAGCGACGGCGAGGGACGGGGCGCCACCTTCACCGTGCGGCTGCCCCTGTCCGTCACGCAGCGGCGCGACCCCGCCATGCCGCCGTCGCCGAAACCTCCCGCGGCGGAGCGGATGCCCTCGCCCCCGCCGGAGCTGGGCGGCGTGCGGGTGCTCGTGGTGGATGACGAGGAGGACGCGCGCGAGCTGCTGAGCACGCTCCTGGAGGACAGCGGCGCCCGGGTGGTGACCGCGGGCTCCGCGCTGGAGGGACTCCAGGTGCTCCAGGCGGAGCATCCGGACGTGCTCGTCTCCGACATCGGCATGCCGGTCACGGACGGCTACGGCTTCATCGAGCGCGTGCGCGCGCTGTCCGCCGAGAAGGGCGGCCACACCCCGGCGGTGGCCATCACCGCCTATGCCCGCTCGGAGGACCGCACCCGCGTGCTGCGCGCCGGCTTCCAGAGCCACGTGCCCAAGCCGGTGGAGCCCGGGGAGCTGCTCGCCGTCATCGCCTCGCTCGCGGACCGGTACCCCGCGCTTCCGAAGGCGTGACGGCCGTCCCCCGTGGAACGCCCGCCGCTGACGAACGCGACCTCGCGGCCCAGGCCGGTCCGACTGGAGGTCTGCGCGGAATAGGGGTGAAGGCTGACTGGCTACTGAGCCTCAAGGGAGGCAGGGGCCTCCAGCACGAAGTAGACGCAAAAAAGCCGGCTGCGTGTCAGCAGCCGGCGGATGTTGTGGGCC
>NZ_RAWF01000296.1:0-11916 GCF_003612075.1 Corallococcus sp. CA041A | reverse complement strand
ACGCGTAAGATCGTCGGCAGCGTCAGATGGGTATAAGAGACAGGTCCTGGTCCCCGTGCTCGTGTTGGGTTTCGGAATCCCACTGGAGCAGGCCGTCCCCGCGAGCCTGATGTGCGTGGTGGCCAACTCCTGCGCCGCCGCCGCCAGCTACGTGGAGAACAAACTGAGTGACCTGCGGCTGGGGCTCACCCTGGAGCTGGCGACGGTGATGGGCGCCATCGTCGGAGGGCTGGTGGCGGCCTTCGTCGCGGAGGCGATGGTGGCCGTGGTGTTCGGCCTCTTCACGCTCTTCGTAGCGCTGCAGATGCTGTTGATGCGCCGCCCCGTCCAGGAGCCTGCGACGGCGGCCAACTACGAGCCCGGCAACTACCCGCTGGGCATCTCCGGCTCCTTCGTGGCGGGCGGGCTGTCCGCGCTGCTGGGCGTGGGCGGTGGCCCGCTGAAGGTGCCGCTGATGACCTACGGCATGCGCGTGCCCTTCAAGGTCGCCAGCGCCACCAGCAACCTGATGGTGGGCGTCACCGGCGCCGCCAGCGTCGCGGCCTACGCGTGGCGCGGCCAATTGAATCTGGGGCTCGTGGCGCCGTTGGTCGTAGGGGTGCTGGGCGGCGCGTCCGTGGGCAGCAAGCTGATGCTGAGGACTCCGACCGCGGTGCTCAAGAAGCTCTTCGCGGCGGTCCTGTTGATTGTGGCCGGACAGATGTTGTGGAAGGGAGGGGAGGGGTTGTGGCCGAGCGTATGGAAATGAGTGAAGCGGAGCCTGAGCTACCCGGTGTCCACCCGTCGATGATGGTGCCGGAGGCAGGACCCCCACGTCGCAACGTGCAGGCGACGTCGGTGGCGTTGGACGCGGAGTTCCACGAGGAGCTCCCGCAGGAACCCATCACCCAGCCGGAGGTGCTCCCACGCGAGCGCCGGGGGGCCCGGAGGCTCGCGGCCGGGGAGCGATGGATTGCCCGCATGCTGCGCACCGGGGCCATCACCAGTGGGGCCATGTTCGTCACGTCGCTCGGGCTGGAGTTATTGCCGCGCGACGAGTCCGTGCACGTGGCCATCGACCTGTTGCGCAAGGGCGCGGCGTCCATGCTGCTGGTGACGCCGGTGGCACGGCTGGCGATGGCGGGGACGTTGTTGGGCCTGCGCGGCGAGTGGCGTTACGCCGCCATCGCCGCGGGCGTCATCGGGTTGCTCGCGCTGGCGGTGGGCGCGGGCTTCCAGGCCTGAACCGGAGTCAGACGCAATGAAGACCGCGCGCGGGGCTACACGCCGCGCGCGGCGAAGTGCGCGAGGACGTTCTTCACCTTCGCCACCTCGTCGTGCTGCTTGAGGTCCTCGTACATGGGCAGCACCGCCTCGAACTGCTCGCGGGCCGCGGCGTAGTCCTGGAGGTAGTAGCAGGACAGCCCCAGGTCCCAGCGCGCGCGGGCCTCGTAGACGTGGTCGTGCATCTCTCCGTACACGTCCACCGCGCGCAGCAGGTGCGGCCGCGCGTTGTCGTGGTGGCCCAGCAGGCCTTCGGACTCGCCCAGCAGCAGGTGCCCCAGCGCGAGCGCCTCCGCGTCCTCGCCCTGCTCCAGGAGCGGCACGGCCTCCAGGAAGCGCTTGCGGGCGGGCTCGTACTCGCCCTTGGCCATGCGCAGGTCGCCAATGTCCAGCAGCAGCCGCGCGATGCGCTCACTGTTGCGCGTCTGGCGGTAGAGGATGAGCGCCTCCTGGTACTTCTCCTCGGCGCCGTCGACCTCGCCCATGGCGCGCAGGGACTCGCCGATGCAGGCGCGGGAGAGCGCCTCGCCCTCGCGGTCGCGCGCCTCGTTGAAGAGCAGGGCGGCGGTGGCCATGTGCTCGATGGCGCTCTTGTGATCCTCGAAGTAGGCCTTCACCACGCCCAGGCCGAAGAGCGCCTGGGCCTGGCCGGGCTTGTTGCCCGCGGTCTTGAAGAAGCCGAAGGCCTCCTCGTAGTGCTCGCGGCTCGCCGCGTGGTCCTCCAGCATGCCGTACAGCTCCGCCAGCGCCACCAGGCCCTGGCCCACTTCCGAGGGCGAGCCGGTGATGCGCAGCGGGGCGAGCGCGTTCTTCTGCTTCTGGATGGCGTCTGCGATGTGGGCGCGTTCGTTGTCGGACGGGTGCATGTCAGTTCTCGTGAACCTTGCGGCGGCGGACGCCCCTGTCCAGCGAATCGTGCTTCTCGCCCCCTTCAGCGCCGTTGCCATCGGGCTCGGCGTTTCCGTTGCGCTCGGCCTTCTCCTTCTCGTGGACCAGCAGCGGGGAGAAGAAGCAGTCCTTCTTCGTGTACTCGTCGAAGGCGAACGCGAAGCGGTAGCTGGCGGCAGCGCGCTGGTTGCAGTCCGTGCGCTCGCAGAAGCGGCAGGAGATGCCGCTGGGGATGGCGTCCTTGCGCAGGTCGTTGGTGGGCAGGCCGTATGCCAGGTACTTCGCGTTCTCCGCGTGCGTGCCCAGGCCGATGGAGTACGCCGTGCCCTTCACGATGGAGCCTTCAATGGGCTGCAACTGCACCTTCGCGAAGCAGAAGTACGTCGTGCCGTCCGGCATGATGGAGTACTGCCGGGTAATCTGGGACGGGTTGAGGAACGCCAGGTGCACCGCCCACTTCGCGCAGGAGCCGCCGCCGGACGCGAAGCGGATGCCGGTGCCGCTGTAGCGCTTGGAGATGTTCCCGGCGATGTCCGCGCGCAGGAAGTGGAAGGGCAGGCCCTGGCGCTTGGGGTCGGACAGGTTGCAGATGCGGTGGGCCACCGTCTCGTAGGTGGTGCCGAAGATGTTGGAGAGCAGCTCCACGTCGTAGCGCGTGCGCTGCACCTCCTTGAAGAACTCGCCGTAGGGCAGCATCAACGCGCCGGCGAAGTAGTTCGCCAGGTTTACTTTGATGAGGCGCTCCGTCTCCCCGTGGCGCATGCGGCCCGCGCCCAGGATGCGCTCCACCAGCTTCTCGCGGTCCATCACCATCAGGCCCATGGACGCGGCCACCTGGAACTTCAGCGGCTGCTCCGTGAGGTCCGGTGACAGCGTGAGCGTGCGCGTGTCCAGGTCCAGCCGGCGCACCACGGACGACCCGCTGGTCGCGCGTTCAATCTGCACCTTGAAGTCGAACCGCTCCTCCAGCATGCGGATGAGGTTGCTGCTGGTGAGCTGCTGCTCCAGGCGGAAGTCGCGGCGCAGTCCCTCCGCCTGCTCCTCCAGCTCCGGGAAGTAGTTGCGGTGCTTCTCCAGGAAGTCGCTGACCTCGTCGAAGGGCGAGTAGTCGAAGCGCACGCCCGGCGTGTTGCCCAGACCGGAAGGGGAGCCCTGCGTGCGCGTGCGCTCCTCCACGTTGAGCTGCGCGAGCACGTTCTCCAGCTGCGTGCGCGTGTTCTTGTAGAGGTTGAACAGCGCGGCGACGGTGCCGGCCAGCTTCGGCTCCGCGGACAGCGACTGGAGCGACTCCGAGTCGATGTCCAGGCTCTTGAGCAGCGGTTCATCCAGCAGCTTCGCCAGGGCCTCGTCCACGCGGCCCTCGCCCAGCGTGGACATGAACTGCTCGGGGTCCTGCTCGAAGTAGCGCAGCGCCTTCCACAGGAGCGGGAAGGGCATCACGCGCTTGCCCTTCTCAATGAGGTTCAGGTACGCGGGCGAGACACCCAGGTCCTTCGCGGCGTCCGCCTGCTTGATGTTGCGTTGCAAGCGCAGGCCTCGAAGCTTCAGCCCCACGTTCGCGTTCAGCGCGTTGTCGTTGTTCATGGCTCCAACCCCCGGCGGGCCGCGTCAGGAGGCGCGCTCCAACACCGGGTCTCTGGATCCACTCTGCAAATCGATTTACCGATTTGCAATCAACGTTTTCGGATCGCCGCAGCGCTGTCCCGCAGGCGACGCGCGAAGGGTTGACTGCCTCCACCCTGGCCTTCCAGGGACGTAATCCCATGTAATCACAGGGCTTTCAGGCGTCCCCGGTGTGCGGCGGCGGCGCTTGTGCACCGCGCTGTCAACCCTTGACTGACGCGGCGCGGCGGGACTGGGGAAAAGTCAGTAAAAAAGCGGCAGATTATTTACAGCGACTCACCGCGCTTCCGGGAGCCTCCGGAAGACGATCGCGACGTTGGTGCCGCCGAAGCCGAAGGAGTTGCTCATGACGGCGTTCACGCGGGCCTCGCGGGCGGTGTTGGGCACGCAGTCCAGCGGGATGCGCGGATCCTGATTCTCCAGGTTGATGGTGGGGGGCAGCACACCGCGCGTGAGGGCGAGGATGCTGATGACGGCCTCGGCGGCGCCGGCCGCGCCGTTCATGTGACCCGTCATGGACTTGGTGGAGGAGATGGCGAGCGTGTTCGCCGCGTCGCCGAACACCTTCGCGATGCCCTCCGTCTCCAGCAGGTCGCCGATGTCCGTCGAGGTGCCGTGGGCGTTGAGGTAGCCGATGTCCGCGGGGGCCATGCGCGCATCCTTCAGGGAGGCCTTCATCGCGCGCTGGGCGCCCTCGTGGCCGGGCGCGGGGGAGGTGACGTGGTAGGCGTCCGAGCTGGCGCCATAGCCCACGAGCTCCGCGAGGATGCGGGCGCCCCGGGCGCGGGCGTGCTCGTACTCCTCCAGGATGAGGATGGCCGCGCCTTCCGCGAGCACGAAGCCGTCGCGGTCCTTGTCGAACGGGCGGCTCGCGGCCTGGGGCGCGTCGTTGCGGTTGGACAGGGCCTTCATCGCGGCGAAGCCGCCCACGCCCAGCATGGAGATGGGGGCCTCCGCGCCGCCCGCCAGCGCCACGTCGAACTCGCCGCGCTGGATGCCGCGCATCGCTTCACCGATGGCGTGCGCGCTGGTGGAGCACGCGGAGTTGGTGGCCCAGGACGGGCCCTTGATGCCGTGGCGCATGGAGATGTAGCCGGGCGCCATGTTGATGATCATCTGGAGGATGAAGAAGGAGCTGATGCGGTCGGGCCCCTTCTCCAGCGCCTTGCGGTGCGTCTCCTCCAGGCTGCTGAGACCGCCGATGCCGGAGCCGATGACGGCCGCCACGCGCTCCGCGTTCTGTTCGGTGATGACCAGCCCGGAGTCCTCGAGGGCCATGTCCGACGCGGCCACCGCGAACTGCGCGAAGCGGTCCATGCGGCGCACCTCGCGCCGTTCGATGTAGTCCTCCGGGTTGAAGCCCTTCACCTCACCGGCGAAGCGGCAGTCCAGCGCGCTCGCGTCGAACAGGGTGATGGGCCCCACGCCGCTGCGGCCGTTCACCAGCGCGTCCCAGCTCTTCTCCACGCCGATGCCACAAGGGCTGATGAGCCCCATTCCCGTCACGACGACGCGCCGCTGTTCCATCGCGCACTCCTTGACCCTGTTCGTTGAACCGGGATGGTATTATGACCATCCTTCCATGAGTTCAAGCCCAAGGGAGCCCCGATGAGCGAGCAGGCAGACAATCCGCGCACGCGGACGGTGACGTGGAGGGACCCGAAGGAGGGCGCTTCCGCGGCGAAGAAGCTGTCGGGGCTGGAGTACCTGCGCGCCATCCAGCGCGGGGAGCTGCCGGGGCCGCCCATCGCGGAGCTGATGGGCTTCACTCCCGTGGAGGTGGAGGAGGGCCGGGTGGTGTTCGCGGTGAAGCCGGGCGAGCACCACTACAATCCCATTGGCATGGTGCACGGCGGGCTGGCCGCGACGCTGATGGACTCCGCCATGGGATGCGCCATCCACACGATGCTGCCGGTGGGCGCGGGCTACACGACGCTGGAGCTTCACGTGAACTACGTGAAGGGCATTGCCCACGACACGGGGCAGCTGTTCTGCAAGGGCGAGGTCATCCACCTGGGCGGCCGCGTGGCGACGGCGCAGGGCCGGCTGGTGGACGAGAAGGGCACGCTCTACGCGCACGGCACGACGACGTGCATGGTGTTCCGGCCGCCGGGCGCGGGCGGCAAGGAGTAGGGGCGATGCGCTACACCGCTGAACACAAGCAGGCCACGCACGCGCGCATCCTCGCGGCGGCGGAGAAGCTGTTCCGCGCGGAGGGCTTCAGCGGTGCGAGCGTGGAGCGGGTGATGCGGGCCGCGGGCCTGACGGTGGGCGGCTTCTACGCCCACTTCACCTCCAAGGAGTCGCTGCTCGCGGAGTCGCTGCGCGCCTTCATGACGGCGCGCAGGACGCCCTGGCTCGCGGGGCTGGAGCAGGCGCGGGGCCCCGTGTTCCTGGATCGCTTCGCGCGGCGCTACCTGGATCAGTTCAACCGGGGCACGGGCGACACGACCTGCATGATGCCGTCGCTCCTGTCGGACCTGACGCGCGCGGCGCCGGAGGTGCAGGCCGCGTTCGGCCAGGGGCTGGAGGACCTGGTGGGCCAGGCCCGGACGCACCTGCCCCCGCGTGAGGGCGCCACGCCCCGGCAGCAGATGCTGGCGACGGTGGCGCTGTGCTTCGGCGCGATGACGCTCGCGCGGGCCACCGCGTCCCAGCCGCTGGCGGGGGAGATTCTGGATGCGGCTCGCGCGCTGCTCGTCGCGGGGGCTCCCGTGGAGGGGGAGGGGAGCGCCACGAACGAGGCGCCTCGCGCGCACGCGGCGCCGCGCAGGGTTCCTGCCTCGCGCAAGAAGGCGCCTTCCCGGAAGCGCCGTGTCGGCTCCGCGCGTAAGAAGCCCCTCTGAGCAGACGTCCTGCCGACATGTGTTCCTGGTGCGTCGGCATTCCGGGCTGGACGACATGGGGTCCACCGTGGAGTCCTTCTGCGCGGATCTTGAACTGCGGGGATGAAGTGGGCGCATTGAAGAAGTGGGTGGCTCGCGCGTGGCTGCTGAGCCTTGCGCTCACGTTGAGCGCATGTGCCTCCGCGCCGCTTTCGTCCCCCTTGGACGAGGCAGTTCCCCTCCGCTACAACATCATCTACACGCAGGACCCCACGCCGCGTTTGAACGTGGAGGTCTTCCTTCCTCGGAAGTTTCCGCGCGAGTTCCTCTTCCGGCAGCCAGGGCGTGTGGAGTCCCTGTTCGTCACGGATGAGGTCGGCACCCGGTTCGACGTCTTCCCCAGGAATGGCGTGGTGCAGGTGCCCGAGGGGACGCGCATCATCCGCTACGCCTACCCGCTGGCCTCCTCTCCTCTAGGGGGCGGCAGGCACCTGTTCGGAGGCATGGGAGAAGGAGACACGTGGCACGTGGCCGGCAAGGCCTACTTGCTGACCCCCAGCCGCGTGACGGCCAACATGCGCGTGGACGTCACTGCGTCTGGCGCGGACGTGCTCCTGCCCTGGACCCCCGGAGACAACGGCGTCTACCACCTGCGCGGCGAGGACCTCATCGACGCGGGCTTCCATTCCTTCGGTGGCAGGCGGTGCGAGGCGCATGTCGGAGCCTCCGTGATGGAGGTCGTCCTGCTGGGCCGCTTCACGCACCTGACGGACGCGGACCTCTGCGCGTGGCTCGAACAGGCCGGGCGCGAGGTGGTCACCGTGCGCAAGTCCTTCCCGTACCCGCGCATCACCGTGCGCGTGTTGCCAGTGCCCGGTGATGCCACGCCCGGAGTCTTCGGGATGACCTTGTGGAGCGCTCCGCCCAGCATCTCCATCCTCGTGGGCCAGGACGCCACCGCCGCGTCCTTCGCGAAGGACTGGGTCGCCGTCCACGAGATGCTGCACCTGACGCATCCGGCGTTGGTTCCCCGGGAGGCCTGGCTCACCGAGGGCCTGGCCACCTACTTCACGGAGCTCGCCCGCGCGCGCTCCGGACGCCAGACGGCCCGGCAGGCCTGGCGGGAGCTGACGAATGGCTTCGCGCGAGGCCAGGCCGCCTCGCGCTCACGCACGATGAAGGAGGTCGTCGCCGAAGAGCGGAACTTCATGGGCATCTACTGGACCGGCGCGCTCTTCGCACTGCACCTGGACGTGGAGCTGCGCCGCGTGACGAACGGCCGCGCACAACTGGAGGACGTGCTGGAGCTGCTCGCCACGCGCGGCCCCACCGCGACGCTTGCCAGCTTTGGCGACGCCGTGGACACGGTCGCGGGCCAGCCGCTGTTCGGTGTGCTGCTCGCCCGCCATCTGCCGAAGCCCGCCTTCTCCGAACTGGCCCCCTTGCTGGAGAACCTGGGCGTCCGAATTGACCCAGGCGGCGTCACGCTCCATGCTGCGCCGGGCAGTGGGTGGCGTGAGGCACTGGATGGCGAGCGGACCCCGGACGACGCGGGGTGAACACCTGGAGAAGAGAAAGGGCCGTAACCGATTCCCGGTTGTCGCGTATCGCATGCATCCGCGAGGTTCGCGGCATCCGTAGATGAGGTCCGCCATGTTCCGCAGCGTCCTGATGCTCGCCGCCACCCTGTCGCTGTCCGCGTCCGCCGCGGAGCCCGCGGCTTCCGACAAGCACTTCGTCTTCCGTGATCCGAACAGCCGCGACACGGTGATGTTCGTGCTGGACGCGCCGCTGGAGGTCATCAACGGCCTGTCCAACCAGGTGACGGGCCGCGTGGACGTGCAGGGGCAGAAGGCCAGCGGCCGCTTCCAGGTGCCGGTGAAGTCCATCAAGACGGGCAACGAGACGCGCGACGGCCACCTGCAGAACGACCGCTGGCTGGACGCGGCGAAGCACCCGGACATCGTCTTCGAGTTCAAGGACGTGGCCCTGCCCGCGCCGCTCGCCAACGCGAAGCCGGTGGTGCTCAAGACGAAGGGCACCTTCACCATCCACGGCATCACGCGCGAGGAGCCCGTGGAGGTAACGGCCACGTACCTCCAGGAGACCGCCGAGACGAAGAACCGCGCCGCGGGCGAGCTCTTGCGCGTGCGCGCGAAGTTCCAGATTCCCCTGGAGGCCTACGGCATCCAGCGCACCGAAGCGCTGCTGCTGAAGGTAGGCGAGCGGGCCGAAGTCACCGTCGACGCCTGGGGCTCCACGCAGTTCAAGCCGTAGCGGTCGTTGTCGTCAGTTCCCCCGTAGTCACACCCCACGCGGTACGAAAGGAAGCAACACATGAACGTCAAGGCTCTCGCGGCGGTCGTCGGCACCCTGTCCCTCGGCGCGCTGGCCACCGGCTGTGCGTCCAACAAGGCGGCGGAGGGCAGCAAGGTGCACGCCGCCTCGCCGGGCGCGGCGGAAGGCGCCGAGGCCAGCTGCAGCAACAAGCCCGCCGACGCGGCTGCTCCCGCCGCCGCCCCCGCCGCGGCCCCGGAGAAGGGCGCCGAGGGCTCCTGTGGCGCCGGCTCCTGCGGCGCTGGCTCCTGCAGCGGCAAGAAGTAGTCATCGCTTCGGGAGGGCCTGCGTGACAGGTCTCCTCCCAGGCTCGCGGGCGGCGGGAAGAGTCCTTCCTGCCGCCCGTGTTGTTTCACCTGTCGCACGTGAAGGAGCGCCGCATGCCGTCCCCCCGTTACGCAGACCGCCATGGATTGAAGCCGCTGGGGGCGGGCATCGGGTTGCGCCGCGACTTCTACGAAGCGCTGCCGCGCACGCCTCGCGCGCTGGACTGGGTGGAGATCATCCCGGAGAACTTCCTCTCGCTGGGCGGCCGCTCCCAGCGCGCCCTGGACGCGTGCCGCGAGCGCTGGACGCTGCTGCCGCATGGCGTGGGCCTCAACATCGGCGGGCCGGACGCGCTGGATGACGACTACGTCACCCGCCTGGCCGCGCTGGTGAAGCGGCTGGACGCGCCGTTCTTCTCCGACCACCTGTGTTACTCGCGGCTGGGCGGAGTCCACCTGCACGACCTGCTGCCGCTACCCTTCACGGAGGCCGCGGTGGAGCACGTGGTGCCGCGCGTGCGCGAAGTCATGGCGCGCGTGGAGCGCCCCTTCCTGCTGGAGAACCCCAGCTACTACGCGGCCATGCCGGGCGGCACGCTGAAGGAGGCGGACTTCCTGCGCCAGGTGGTGGAGGCCGCGGACTGCGGGCTGCTCCTGGACGTGAACAACGTCTGGGTCAACGCGCGAAACCACGGCTACGACCCGCGCGCCTTCGTGGACGCGCTGCCCCTGGAGCGCGTGGTGCAGGTGCACCTGGCCGGCCACGACGTGCGCGAGACAGTCCTCATCGACACGCACGGCGACCGCGTCTGCGATGACGTCTGGTCGCTGTACCGCTACACGCTGGAGCGCACCGGCCCCGTGTCCACGCTGATGGAGTGGGACCAGGCCATCCCGTCCCTGGACGCCGTGCTGGACGAGGCGGACCAGGCGCGCGCCGTGCTCGCGGAGGGTGCGCGATGAAGGCGTCGCTGAAGCACTTCTTCGACAGCATGGATGCGTACCTCGCCGGGCCCCCTGGCGCGGAGGGGCTGTTGAAGCTGTCCGCGTCGCACCCGGGCTGGGACGTGGATCCGGAGCGCATGGCGCTCTACGGCCAGTTCGTGCGCGGCCACGTGCGCTCCACGCTGGAGAAGCTCTTCCCGCTGACGCGCAAGGCGGTGACGCCGGAAGCGTGGGACGCGCTGGTGGGCGGCTACACCCGCACGCGGCCCGCGCGGCACTACGAGCTCAACCGCCTGGGCGAGGGCTTCGCGCCCTTCGTCTCGGACGCCGCCGACGCGAAGGGGCTGCCGCCGTTCCTGCCCGCGCTCGCGCGCTTCGAGTGGACGGACTTCGCGGTGTTCGCCTCCGAGGAGGACCTCCCGGACGCCGTCGAGCGCCTGATGCCCAACCCCACGCTCACGGTGCTGGAGCTGCCCTACCGGCTCTGCGCGTTCGTGCGGGCCCGGGGCGCGGAAGCAGTGCCGGCGGAAGGCGAGGAGCTGGCGCTGCTCTGGCGCCATCCAGAGCGGCTGATGACCTTCTACATGGAGGCCACGCCGCCCGCGCTGCTGGTGCTGAAGATGGCCGTGGAGGGCCTGTCAGAAGAGGCCGTCGTCCAGGCCACCGGCATGTCCGCCGCGGACCTCCACGCGGAGGTGGTGCGCTTCGCGAATGACGGCCTGGTGCTGGCTCCGGCAGCCCGTATTCATTGAAGAACCTGTTGTCTTCCGAGCGGTTTCGCCGCAGCACGTCAAGACGCAAGTGTCCTTCATGGATCCTTTCGTGAAGACGCATGGCTAGGTTTGCGTCCAACATCGCGCAGAAACCGACCCGGAGGTTTTCACCATGAAGAAGACGCTGACTGCCGTGCTGCTGTCGCTGACCCTCGCCGCACCCGTCATGGCCAAGGACATCGCGGGTGTGAAGTACCCGGAAACCGCCACCGTGGCTGGCAAGGAGCTGAAGCTCAACGGCGTGGGCCTGCGCAAGAAGGCCATCTTCAAGGTCTACACGCTGGGCCTCTACGTGGAGAACCCCACGCAGGACGCCACCGCGCTGCTCAACGCGGATGAAGTCAAACGCGTGCGCATGTTCATGAAGCGCGACCTCAAGAAGGAGCAGATCACCGAGGCCATCGAGAACGGCTTCAAGAAGAGCGCGGGCGCGAACATGCCCAAGCTCCAGGCGCGCCTGGACGCCTTCAAGGCCGCCATCCCCGCGGAGGTGAAGGAGGGCCAGGAGCTCAACCTCACCTACGTCCCCGGCAAGGGCACCACCGTGCAGGTGACGGGCGGCCAGTCCATCGACGTGGAGGGCAAGGACTTCGCGGACGCGCTCTTCTCCGTGTGGCTGGGCAAGGACCCCGTGGACAGCGGCCTCAAGGACGGCATCCTCGGCAAGGAAGACTGACGCTCCTTTCGCGCTTCACCCGGAGTCCTGCGCGCGCCCCCGGAGCGGCCCTTCTTCACGGAAGGGGCGTTTCGCGGGGCGCGGTCGTTTCCGGAGGCAACGCCATTGCTTCAATGGTGGACAGCGGACGACGCCCCTGTCACACGCGCTGGAGTTGAAGCTGGAATGCCCCCGCGCATCAGGAGTTGATGCGCGCCGGATCCTCACCCCTTGTCCGTGCTGGAGAACGCTTTGAAGCGACTGGCCCTCTTCGCCGCCTCCTGTGTCCTTGGCGCCGCCTGCAAGACGGCGGAGCCCACCCCCTGTCTCTTATACACCTC
>NZ_RAWF01000295.1:0-11937 GCF_003612075.1 Corallococcus sp. CA041A | reverse complement strand
GGACTTCAGGGCGCGTGGTGCGCGCGGCATGGGGCTTGATCTTCTCGACGAACGCGTCGCCGGCCTCGATGTCTACTCCGGACTGCTTGTAGGTCGTTCCCACGGGCCGGCCTTGTACCCCTCCCGGGGGCCCCTGTCTCGGGCCTCGGATGGGACGTGTCGGGTTTGCGGCGGCTCGCTGCCCTGGGGCGCCCGCACGATATCGGTCTGGGATATTTGACCGGTGGGGTGGGGGCTGATTGACTCGCGGGCCAGATGGGCGCCGAGGAAACCCTCTTTCAACGTTTTGGCAAGGAGTTCCCCAAGGGCACCGAGCTCTTCCGCGAGGGAGAGATCGGCAAGGAGATGTTCGTCATCCAGTCCGGGAAGATCGCCATCTCCAAGCGCGTACGCGACGTGGAGAAGGTGCTCGCGGTCCTGGGGCCGGGCGAATTCTTCGGGGAGATGGCCATCATCTCCAACAAGCCCCGGAACGCCTCCGCCGTGGTGCATGACGACGCGAAGCTGCTCGTCATCGATCCCAAGACCTTCGAGGCGATGATCCGCGGCAACGCGGAGATCGCCGTGCGGATGATCAAGAAGCTGGCCGAGCGCCTCTCCGAGGCGGACGCCCAGATTGAAAACCTGCTCCATGGCGACCCCGCCAGCCGCGTCGTCCATCAAATCCTCCAGGCCTGCCAGACGCGCGGCCGGCCGCTGGAGGAGGGCGTGGAGGTGGACTTCGCCGTCCGGGAGATGCCCCGGCAGATTGGCGTGGGCGAGCCCGCCGTGCGCAGCATGCTGGAGCGCCTGGAGCGCGCGGGCCTCATCGAGCGGAGCGGCGACAGGATCACCGTGTACGACACGGCCCGGCTGCATGACTTCCTCAACTACCTCGAGATGAAGTGGAAGTTCGGAGACCTCTAGCGTGAAGCTGCAAGTCCTCGGGTGCCACGGCGGCGAGCTTCCCACGTGCAGGAGCACCTGCTTCCTCGTGGACGACGTGCTCGCGCTCGACGCGGGCGCACTCACCGGCACGCTCTCGTTGGATCAGCTCTGCAAGGTGGACGACGTGCTCGTCGGCCACAGCCACTTCGACCACGTGAAGGACCTGCCGCTGCTCGCCGACCTGGTCATCGGCCGCAGGGACAAGCCCGTCACCATTCATGCCTCCCGCGAGTGCGCGAAAGCGCTGCGCGAGAACATGTTCAACAACTCGCTGTGGCCGGACTTCACGCGCATCCCCACGCGCAACAAGCCCGTCCTGGCCATCAAGACCTTCCGCGCCGGCAGCACCTTCCAGGTGGGCCCCTACACCGTGAAGAGCGTGCCGGTGAGCCACCCCGTGGAGTCGTGCGCCTTCATCATCAGCGACGGCAAGACGTCGCTGGCCATGAGCGGCGACACCGGCCCCACGGACAAGCTGTGGAAGGCGCTCAACGCCACGAAGAACCTGAAGGCGCTGCTGCTGGAAGCCAGCTTCCCCAACAGCCTCCAGGCCCTGGCGGACATCTCCGGCCACCTGACGCCCGCCACCGTGGGCTCGGAGCTGCGCAAGTTCGACCGCAACGGCGCCCAGGTGATGCTCTACCACCTGAAGCCCGCCTTCGTGACCCAGCTCAAGAAGGAGCTGGCCCCGCTGCCCGTGAACGTCCTGGAGCTGGGCGAGACGTTCCAGTTCTAGGGGTGTGCCGCGGCGCGGCGTACGCGGGTATTGACGGCCCGAGGCGGGCGGATTAACCCCCGGGCCTCATGGCCTGGTTCTCCAAGAAGCCCCGCATCGCCGTCGACTCAGAGAAAGCCGCCGAGCCCCAGCCCTCCCGCATGCAGGGACTCTGGGCCAAGTGCGAGCAGTGCGACGAGATCATCTACCGCCAGGAGCTCGAGAAGAACTGGATGGTGTGCATGCACTGCGAGCACCACCACGCCTGGACGGCTCGCGCGCGGCTGGCGGCCACGTTGGATCCGGACTCCTTCGAGGAGTTCGACAAGGAGCTGGAGCCCCAGGACCCGCTCGGCTTCACCGACTCCAAGAAGTACAAGGACCGGCTCAAGTCCACGCGCAAGAACCTGGAGGAGAACGACGCGTTCATCTCCGGCGTGGGCCGCATCGAGGGCCACCCCGTCTCCATTGGCAGCTTCGTCTTCGAGTTCATGGGCGGCTCCATGGGCTCCGTGGTGGGTGAGAAGGTCACGCGCGTGTTCGAGCGCGCCTTCGAGCTCAAGTGCCCCGCGGTGGTGTTCTCCGCTTCCGGCGGCGCGCGCATGCAGGAGGGCATCTTCTCCCTGATGCAGATGGCGAAGACGTCCGCGGCCATTGCCCGCTTCCGCACCAGCGGCAAGCCGTACGTCTCCGTGATGCTCAACCCCACCACGGGCGGCGTGGCCGCGTCCTTCTCCTGGCTGGGCGACATCATCCTCGCGGAGCCCAAGGCCCTCATCGGCTTCGCCGGCCCGCGCGTCATCGAGCAGACCATCCGCCAGAAGCTGCCGGAGGGCTTCCAGCGCTCGGAGTTCCTGCTGGATCACGGGATGATCGACGCCATCGTCCACCGCAAGGACCTGCGCGGGAAGCTGGGGCAGATCCTCGGCATGCTGGGGTAGGGCAGCGGGCTTCCACCCATGGACGCGCCCCGCACCCCCGAAGAGGCCCTGCGCTTCTTCCAGGCGCTCAACCCCTCCGGCATCAAGCTGGGGCTGGAGCGGGTGAGGGACGCGCTCGCCGCGCTGGATCACCCGGAGCGGGACTACCCGGCGCTGCACGTCGCCGGCACCAACGGCAAGGGCAGCACCTGCGCCTTCGTGGCGCGCGCGCTGGAGGCCGCCGGCCACCGCGTGGGGCTCTACACGTCCCCGCACCTGGTGCGCGTCAACGAGCGGATCCGCGTCTCCGGTGAGGACATCCCGGACGCGGTCTTCGGGCAGCGCATCCTGGAGGTCCTGGAGCGCTATCCCTCCGCGCTGTCGGATCCGATGACGTACTTCGAGTTCGGCACCGTGGTCGCGCTCTGGCACTTCTCCCGCGAGCGCGTGGACGTGGCCGTGCTGGAGACGGGCCTGGGCGGCCGGCTGGACGCCACCACCGCCGCGAACCCCGTCGTCACGTGCGTCACCCCCGTGTCCTTCGACCACATGGAGTACCTGGGGAACACGCTCCGGGAGATCGCCGGGGAGAAGGCCGGCATCTTCAAGGCCGGTGTCCCGGTGGTCCTGTCCCGGCAGGAGCCGGAGGCCCTGGACGCGCTCCTGCGCCGCGCGGAGCAGCTGGCCGTGCCCGTCCAGGTGGAGGGCCGCGACTTCGGCATCGTCCCCGGGGCCGATGGGACGCTGTCGTATCGGGGACCCGGGTGGTCGCTCGACGGCCTCACGCTCGCGCTGCGGGGGCCGTATCAGCACCAGAACGCGGCGGTGTCCCTGGCCTGTCTGGAGGCCCTCCATGCCCGGGGCGTGGCGGTGACGCCGGATGCCGCGCGCGAGGGTCTGGCCACGGCGTGCTGGCCGGGGCGGCTGGAGGAGGTGTCCCAGGACCCGACGGTGGTGGTGGACGGCGCCCACAACCCGGCGGGCGTGGCGGTGCTGCTGGAGGCCCTGCGCACCCTCTACTCCGGGCGGCCGTTGCACCTTGTCTTCGGGGTGGTGGCGGACAAGGACCGGGGGCCGATGATGCGAGCCCTGTTTCCGCTGGCGGCCTCCGTGCACCTCACGCCGCTGGACACGCCGCGCTCGCTTGCCCCGGAGCGATACATCGCTGAAGCACGGATTTTGTGTTCACGGGTCGCCGCGCACTCCTCCCTGGAGGAGGCCCTTGCCGGAGCGAGGGCCGATGCAGTGGGTCGTCTGGACGGCGTGGTCCTCGCTACAGGCTCACTGTTCCTGGTAGGCGCCGTGAAGCGATGGGTTGACCGAAGCCTTGGCGCGATGCGGTATCAGCAGTAACTTTGCGACATGCGCCTGCCGGACTGGAGATCAGCGCTTCCGGGACCTCCGATGCCCACCGTCGATGAGGTCGACTTCCGGGCGCTGTACTCCAAGACCAACTACGTGGTGGAGACGGCGGACGGCTGGTCGCTCGTCATCACGCGCTACCGGCCGGTGAAACAGGCCTTCGCGCAGCCGCTGTTCGGTGAGCCGCTGCTGCTGGTGCACGGCTTCTCCCAGAACCGGCACACGTGGACGAGCGGCCAGTTCGTCAAGAACCTGCTCTTCTTCGGCGTGGACATCCACATCCTGGAACTGCGCGGGCACGGCAAGAGCTCCATCGCCTTCCAGAAGGAGCGCGCCGAGCGCTTCAAGCGCCCGCTGCCGCAGGACCTGGACTACGGCTGGGACCTGGACAGCTACTTCCTCTACGACCTGCCGGCGGCCGTGTCCGGCGTCAAACGCATCACCCGCCGCGAGCGCGTCTTCTACTGCGGCCACTCCATGGGCGGCATGCTGGGCTACGGCTACGCCGGCATCCACGACGACTTCGAGGGGCTCATCACCATCGGGTCGCCCGCGGACCTGGGGCGCGGCTTCATGCTGCTGCGCATGCTGGCGCACGGCTCGCCGCTGCTCGCGGGTGCGGTGGACATGACGCTGGGCGGGCTGAACCTCAACCGGCGCGCGTCCTCGCTGGGCCTCTCGCTCCTGGCGAAGGGGGCGGGCGCCTTCAGCCCCGCGCTCCAGAAGCGCCTGGAGCCGGACGCGTCCAAGCCGCTCGTGTTCAACGCGGTGCCGGTGGACGTGGTGCTCAAGTGGGTGGAGCGCCAGCTGTCGCAAGCGGACGAGTCCGCGCTGTATCAGCGCTTCACGCGCAAGCTGAACCGGCTCATCAACACGGAGCGCGTCAGCCGGGACGACATCCGGTGGCTCCTGCGCGAGGGCGGCGAGCGCGAGCCCCGCAAGGTGATTGAACAGTTCGCCCGGTGGATCCGCCGGGGCGAGATGGTCTGCTACCGCACGGATTACGACTTCAAGCGCGGCTTCGGGAAGATTGAAATCCCCATGGCCATCATCTTCGGGGACCTGGATCCGCTGGCATCCGTGGAATCCACCCGCAGCGTCTACCGCGCCGCGAAGAGCGAGTACCTGCTGTGGCGGCCGGTGAAGGGCAACAGCCACGTCGAGCTCACCATGGGGCACGACATCCGGCAGATCTGCTACGACATCAAGAACCTCATCGAGTACACCCGCACGCACCGCACGCGCTCGCCGGCCCTGCCGCGCTTGCGTTGAAGCGCGGACGTTCCGGCCAGACTGAAAAGTTGGTGCCCCCCGGGTGCGTGATATTTTCGCGCGCGTCTGTCTTCTGACGCATGTCACGGGAGTGGTCGATGAGGGGCTTGGCGGTGTCTCTGCTGGGATTGTGGCTCGTGCCGCTGGTGGCGCTGGCGCAGCAGCCGGCGGATTACAACACCATCACCTCCGTCAACGTCAGCGGCGGGACGGTGGAGATCTCCGGCAGCAAGAAGCCGGACTTCAACAGCTTCACCATGACGGACCCTCCGCGGCTCGTCATCGACGTGTCCGGCGCCGTCTTCAAGGACGTGCCCGAGGAGCTGCCGGTCGGCAATGGCACCGTGACGGGCATCCGCACGCAGGCCTATGGCACGGAGTCCTCGTCCATCGCGCGCATCCTCATCGGCTATGAGCGCGAGGTGGAGACGGACATCCAGACCTCCGGCAACAAGCTGGTGGTGAAGGTCCTGGGCAGCGGGGGCGGCGCGGTCGTCGCGCAGGTAACCCCCTCGGAAGGGCAGGGCACCCCCGCGCAGGGGGCCACCGCGGCCAACACCCAGGCCGGCTCCAACGCGCAGGACGCGGCCCGCGCCGCCGCGTCGGACCGGGAGGCGCAGGAGAAGGCCGTGAAGGCCGCCGCCGACGCCGCCCGGGCGGAGCGCGAGGCCCAGGAGAAGGCCGCCGCCGAGGCCACCGCCCGCGCCAAGGCGGATGCGGACGCGGAGAAGAAGCGCCAGGAGGAGGCCCAGGCCGCCGCGAAGCGCCAGGACGAGGAGCGCCGCGCGTCGGAGCAGGCCGCCGCCGCGGAGAAGAAGCGCCAGGAGGAGGAGGCCCAGGCCGCCGCGAAGCGCGCCGAGGATGAACGCCGCGCCACCGCGCAGGCCGCCGCCGACCAGAAGCGCCAGCAGGAAGCGGACGCGAAGACCGCCGCGAAGACCGCCGCCGAAGAGAAGCGCGCCGCCGCGCAGGCCGCCGCCGAGGAGCGCCAGGCCGCCGCGAAGACGGCCGCGGAGCAGAAGCGCGCCGCCGCGCAGACCGCCTCCGAGGCGAAGCGCCTGAAGGATGAGGAGCGCCAGGCCGCCGCGCAGGCCCGCCGCGAGGAGCAGCAGTCGGCCCGCGAGGCCGCCGCCGACCAGAAGCGCCAGCGTGCGGCGGAGGCCCGTGAGCGCCGCGAGCAGGCCGTGGCGGCCCGTGAGTCGCGCGCCCGCCCCAGCCAGGGCAGCGCCGCGGCCGAGTCGCGCGAGAGCGGTGGGGGCGCGGTGTCGTCTCGCCGCAAGACGATGACGCAGATTGGCTTCCAGCAGCAGTCGGACAGCTCGCGCGTCTTCGTGCGCACCAACGAGCCGGTGCGCTACACGGTGGGCACCTCCGGCAATCAGGTGGTCCTGGAGCTGGAGAACACGCGCGTGGTGGAGTCCAACAACACGCTGCCCCTGGACACGCACTTCTTCCCGTCGGCCGTGTCGCGGGTGGAGGCGTTCTCCGGCGCGGGCCAGACGGTGCGCGTCGTCATCCAGCTGAAGCAGGGGGTTCGCTATGAGACACGCCAGGAAGGCGGCCTCATCACCCTCGACTTCCCGCGCCCGGGCCGGTAGGACGGGGCGGGCGCCGTTGCCGGCACGGCGCCCACCGCCCACGCCTCCCGCATGACCTTCCTTGCCCCGGTCGTCCTGACGCTCTGGGTGTCGGCCCAGATTCCGCTGGCCACGCAGGTGGAGCTTCCCACCGGCGAGGTCGTGGAGCTCGCGGCCGACTACGTCGTCTTCGAGAACGACGTCCTCACCGCCCGGGGCCACTGCGAGCTGCGCAGCGGCCCCAACGTGCTGCGCGCGGATGAAGTGACGTACAGCGAGGCCACGCAGGTGGCCACCGCCACCGGCAACGTGATGTTCGTCAGCGGCCTGATGGCCGCCATCGCGGACGACGTGCGCGTGGACCTGCGCTCCAACGAGGCCAACGTGAAGGGCGGCCTCTTCATGCAGAAGAAGGGCGTCACCCCCGAAGCGCTCCAGGCCGCCAAGACGCCGGACGAATTGCGCAAGATGGGGGAGACGCCCGTCCTGATGAGCGGCACGCGCATCCGCCGCACCGGCGAAACGGCCTTCTCCGTGGACGGCCTGGCCTTCACTCCGTGCCAGTGCGGCCCGGGCGAACCCGGCTGGCGCGTGGAGGCGAAGGAGGCCAACGTGAAGATGGGCGAGCGCGCCATCCTCACCTGGCCCGTGGTTTACGTGCGCTCGGTGCCGGTGTTCGCGCTGCCGTGGCTGTACCTGCCCCTGGCCGAACGCCGCTCCGGCCTGCTCATCCCCCGTCCGTCCAACTCAGGCCTCAACGGCTTCGGGCTGGACGTCCCCGTCTTCGTCACGCTGGGGGAGAGCTACGACCTGACGTTCACGCCGGGCATCTACACGGGCGGCGGGGACATCTCGAACCCCCGGTTCGTCGAGGTGGACGAGGACGGCAACTCGACGCCCATCCGCGAGCTCCGCCCCACTGGCGTGAAGGGCCCCCGGCTGCTGACCGAGTTCCGCTACGTCCCCAGCGACCGCACGCGAGGCCGGGCCACGCTGGGCTTCCTCTATGACTTGCGGCCCCGGTTGGATCCCACGACCTCCGACTTCCTCCGCGTCGTGGACCGGACCAACTCGAAGAAGCCCTTCTACACATCGCAGATCATCGACGAGAAGCGGGGCCTGCGCGGCGAGGCGTCCTGGCAGCACACGCAGGACCTGGGCGACGGCTGGCACGACCGCGTGGACGCGTACTTCGTGTCGGACGGCTTCTACACGCGCGACCTCACCGCCGACCTGCTGGTGCAGAACACCAACTACCTGCGCAGCACCGCCGTCGTGTACCAGCGCCGCGACGAACGCTACCTGGGGCTGGACGTGTCGCTGCGCCAGGACCTGCGCTACGCCTACCGCTTCTTCCAGCCGAACCCCGTCCCCGCGGTGGCTTCGCTGAGTGGCGACGCCTTCAACCCCCACGGCCCCACGACGTTCCAGCGCCTGCCGGGCATCACCCTGGCTCTGCCCCAGCGGCCCCTCTTCGGCGGACGGGTGATGGGCGGAATGCAGGTGGAGTACAGCCGGCTGGCGCCCCTGCGCAGCGGCGGTTTCTCGGACGACGGCTCCGACGGGCTCTTCTCGCTCAACGGCATCTGGCGCCCCGAGGGCACGCCTCTCGAGGCCGCGCCGGTGGTCGATGAACTGGAGGGCAACGGCCGCCTGGACCCCACCGAGCGCGAGGGCCGCGACCGCGTGTCGTTGGCCCCGCGCCTGTCCACGTCCTACGGGCTGGGCAACTGGGGCCGGCTGACGCCTTCCGTGGCGCTGCGCCAGGACGTGTCCGTGGGCGAGGTCTCCGGCCGCACCGCCGCGCGCGGCTACGCGCTGGCGGACCTGATGCTGGACTCGCAGCTGGCGCGCACCTTCGCGGACCGGGACACGCTCTACCGCCACACGATGTCCCCGTCGGTGAACCTGCGCTACGTGCCCGGCGGCTGGGGCCACGGGCTCACCGCCCTCAACGGCAGCGGCACCGGCACCGTGCCGCTCATCTACGACGAGTGGGACTCCGCGGTGCCGCTCCAGTCCAACGGCAGCGTGCGCGGCTTCCTCCACGCCGTGGTCGCCGTGGACCAGTCGTTGCGCGTGCGCAAGGGGCCCACCACCCGGGAGCCGCTGCGCCTGCGCATCGGGCAGGGGTTCGACCTGTCGCGCATCGCGCCCGTCGCGGGCCGGGACACCGTGCAGGGCAGCGTGGTGCGTGACACCTTCGCGCGCCTGTCCGCCAGCGCCGGCGTGCTCACCGCGGGCGGGCTCGTGCGCATGGACCCGACGACGCTCGACATCACCCAGCTGTCCGCTGACTTCACCATCGACAACGGCAAGGGCAACGCCCTTTACGCGCGGTACGACGACCTGCTGGCCGTGAAACAATTGTCAATTGATCGTGGGTTGGATCCTTTGGCACAAGGCCCCGATTTCGTGCGCCGGGGCGTGGACATGCTGGTGGGAGACGCACCTCGTCCCCTGCCGTCCCACAACGATCAAGTCGACCCCTCTCCGACCGAACGGGCACAGGCCCTCACTGTTGGTACGCGAATCAAGCTCGGATTCGGGCTCGGGTTGCGATACGAAGCACTTGTGCAGCCGCTTTATAAGGATCTGATTACCCAGGAAAGTCAGCCCCTTGCGCAGCAGACCTTTGGCGTGTCGTATGGACCCGCCTGTGACTGCTGGCGTATCGAAGGGGTTGTGATCCTGCGGCGCAACCAGACGCCGGAATTCGCCGGCGTGAATCTGAGTGTGGCCGGATTCGGATCCTTCGGGTCGGGAGGTTAGGAATCACCCGCCGTACGCGAGCGTTGCACACACCTCGGAAACATCCCCCCTAGAGGAGAAGTACTTCGTGTCGGATCTCGGAAAAAGAATTGGCCAGCGCATTCGCGAGCTTCGCACGCAGCGCCCGGAGCGATGGACGCAGGAAGAGCTCGCGGAGCGAGCGCAGATCAGTGTGTCCTTCCTGTCGATGATCGAACGCGGCGAGCGCGTGCCCCACGTGGAAACCCTGGCGGCCCTTTCCAATGCCCTCAGCGTCAGTCTCGGTGAGCTCTTCACGGGCACCGAGCAGACGCCTGCCCAGACGGAGGACCTGCTGCGTCCCCTTTCGGATTTCGCCCGTGCACGCGGCCTGAACGCGCGCGACGTGGACCGCCTGCTCGGCGTGGCCCGCGTGATGTTCAACGGCTCGGCGGCCTGAATCCCCTCCCGGGGAGGGCTCTTCCCCGTGCGTCTCCCTTCCGCCCGCCTCCCCCCCGGCGAGGCGGAGGGCCCCACGTAAGGATTGACCCCGGGGCCCCGCGTCCATAGCGTGGCTGGCTGATTCTTGAATCAACCAGTCATGGGAGGACGCGTGGGCCAGCAGAAGACGGCGCCGGAGAACGGGACGCGGGAGAGCGAGCGTCGCCGCACCATCCTGCGGGCCGCCATCGACGTGTTCGCCCGCAAGGGCTACCACGGCTGCCGTATCGCGGACGTCGCCAAGGAGGCGGGCGTCGCGTACGGGCTCGTCTACCACTACTTCAAGAACAAGGATGAGCTGCTGGAGACCGTCTTCGAGACGGGCTGGAGCGGCTTCATTGCGCGTGCGCGCGCCGTCGCGGAGAGCGAGGGGCCGCTGGTGGAGAAGGTCCGCCGCATCGCGGACGTGGCCTTCGATGCCTACCGCGTGGACCCCCGCGCGGTGAAGGTGCTCATCCTGGAGATTGCCCGTTCACCGGCCGGAGCCCGCATCAACCGGCAGACGGCCTTCGTGGACGTCATCCGCCTGAGCGCGCAGATGTTCACCCGCGCGAAGGAATCAGGGGAGCTGCGCCCGGACGTGGATCCGCTGCTCGCGTCCGCGCTGCTCTTCGGCTCCATTGAAATGGGGCTCACGGCCTTCGTCGTGGGGCTGGCGGACGCGCGCGACACGGCGATGCTCGAGCGCGCGAAGGCGCAGATCGCCGACTCGTTCCTCCACGGCGTGCTGCTGAGCAGCGCGTCCTCCAAGTCGGAGCCCGCGAAGCACGAGCCCGCGAAGCACGAGCTTCCGCAGGGTGAGGAGCCCCAGGACGCGGCCCCGCCGAAGCGGGAGAAGGCCGCGCCCAAATCCCGGACGCCCAAGCGCGGCTGAGAAGAGGCCGCGCGGCGCGCTACGGGTTGCTCAATCCGGGTGCGTTGGTGGCCACGCCCGGCGCTTCCGGGGCGCCGGTGAAGTCCAGCTTGAGCAGCGTCTGGCCATCCACCCAGCGGTCATCGGCCTTCACGCCCCAGTGGAGGTGTGGACCGGTGACGCGGCCGGTGCTGCCCACCAGGCCCAGCGGGTCTCCCTGCTTCACCTGCGCGCCGTCCTTCACGTCGATGCGCGACAGGTGGAAGTACGCCGTGTAGAGCCCCGCGCCGTGGTGCACGAGCACGGTGTTGCCGGACGCGTAGTTCTCACGCGTCATCACCACCGTGCCGTCGTTGGCGGCGACCACCGGCGAGCCCGTGGCGCCGTCCAGGTCCACGCCGAAGTGCTGCGTCTGCAGCTTGCCGTTGAACGAGCGGCGGTCGCCGAAGGGCGCCGTCACCGTGGCCTCGCGCGGCCAGGCGAAGTTCTGGCCGAACAGCGGCGTGTGGAAGGGCTGCGCGAACGCCGCGGCGAACGCCTTGCGGTCCGCCTCCATGCGCGCCTTCACCGCCTTGGGCGGCTTCACGTACTTGTTGGCCACGCGCAGCTCGCGCTCGCGGAAACCCGGCGCGCCAACCTTGAGCACGCCGGACAGCAGCACCGGCAGGCCGCGCCCGGGGGCCGTGACGTCCACCGCCACGGTGCCTTCCGTCTGCTCCACCGGCAGGCTGGAGAGGGCCGCGTAGCCGTTGTTCCACGCGAAGAAGCGCAGGGGCCGGCCCGCGATGGAGCCCGTGGGCAGCGAGGACGCGCCGCTCACCATCACCAGCACCGGGTCGCCTGGCTTGGGGTTGGAGGGCTGGAGCGACAGGCGCGGCCCGTCCAGGGGCGCCACCTTCATCGGTGCCAGCTCGCCCTGGAGCACGGCGCCCGTCGTGGGCGCGCCCGGGGCGCGGAGGCCCGACGCGGTGGGCGTGGCCGAGGAGCCCGGCACGCTGCCCGTCACCACTGCGTTGGGGGCGGTGGGCGTGGCCGCGGCGAGCGCCGGAGACCCGGAGGCGAGCAGGGAGAGGACGAAGA
>NZ_RAWF01000294.1:0-12004 GCF_003612075.1 Corallococcus sp. CA041A | reverse complement strand
GTCGTGGGCGGCAAGGCCGGTGGGCAGGGCACCGCGCCGCCCATCTATACGCCGCGCGAGGTGATGAAGCTGCCGGTGCTGCTGTCCGGCAAGCCGGAGTATCCGCGCCGCGCCCGCGAGGATGGAATCACCGGCGTGGTGATGGTGATGGTCGTGATTGGCACGGACGGCGCGGTGGAGCCGGGCTCGCCGCGCATCCATCGCTCGGTGCCGGGCCTGGACGAGGCCGCGCTCGAGTCCGTGTCGGGCTGGCGCTTCTCGCCGGCCCTGGGACATGGCGGCGCGCCCGTGCGCGTGAAGGTCGTGATCCCGGTGAAGTTCGCCCTGAGGTAGTTCCTTCGCGGTCCCGTAGAAGCCTTCATGAATCCCAAGCTCCGCTCGATTCTCTTCTGGATCCACCTGATCTGCGGCCTCATCGTGGGGCTCGTCGTCGGGGTGATGTCTTTCACGGGCGCGGCGATCGCGTTCGAGTCGCAGATCATCGAATGGGCGGACCGTGACGCCCGTCACGTGACGCCTCCCGCGGAGGGGGCTCCCAAGCTGACGCTGGAGGAGATGCTCGCGAAGGTGAAGGAGGCGAAGCCCGCCGTGCCGCCCTCCGGAGTGACGGTGTACCCCGGGGCGGAGAGCGTGGTGTCGGTGGCCCTGGGCCGCGGCGCCACGGTCTACGTCAATCCCTACACCGGTGAAGTCCGCGAGCCGGGCGCTCAGGGCTGGCGGTCGTTCTTCCACACGATGGAGGATCTGCACCGCTGGCTCGCGGCGTCCGGCGACAACCGCGCCGTGGGCAAGGCCATCACCGGCGTGGCCAACCTGGCGTTCCTGTTCCTGGGCCTCACGGGCCTGTTCCTGTGGTGGCCGCGCAAGTGGAACCTGCGCGCCATGCGGCCCATCCTGTGGTTCCGCCGCGGGCTCAAGGGCAAGGCGCGCGACTTCAACTGGCACAACGTGATCGGCTTCTGGTCGCTGCCCGTGCTGGTGGTGCTGACCACGTCCGGCGCGGTCATCTCCTATAAGTGGGCGTCGAACCTGGTCTTCACGCTCACCGGCAACGAGCCGCCCGCCGCGCAGGGACCCATGGCCGCGGCGCCCGTCGTCGTTCCCACGCCCGCGCCGGGGACGCAGCCCCAGCCGCTGGATGCGCAGTTCGCGGCGGTGATGAAGCAGTCCAACGCCTGGGAGACCATCACCCTGCGTCTGGCCACGCCTCCGGGCGCTGGCGCCCCTGGCGGCCGTCCCGAAGGCGCCCCGCGAGGCGAGGGTGGCCAGCGTGGCGAAGGTGCCCAGCGCGGTGAGGTTGGTCCTCGCGGCGAGGGTGGTCCTCGCGGCGAGGGCCGTGCGGAAGGTCGCGGTGGTCCGAAGGGCCCGCAGGCCAGCGCCTTCACCGTCCGCGAGCAGGAGCGCTGGCCGCTCTTCGCCAACAACACGGTGTCGCTGGATCCGTTCACGGCCCAGACACTGAAGACGGAGACGTACGCGGACTTCAACAGTGGCCGGAAGGTGCGCACGTGGCTGCGCTTCCTGCACACCGGCGAGGCGCTCGGGTGGGTGGGCCAGCTCATCGCGGCGCTCGCGTCCTTCGGCGCCGTGTTCCTCGTCTACACCGGCTATGCGCTCTCCTGGCGCCGCTTCGTCCCTCGCCGGAAGACGCAGGCCGTGGCGCCCCCGGCCCCGGTGGCACCGCCCGCGGAAACGAATATAAACGCCGCCTGACGTGACAATTCGGTAAACCCAGACAGCCCCGAGGCCCGGACCACGAGAGTGGATCCGGGCCTCATCGTTTTCACTCGGCGGCGTGTGGCATTCGGCTGGCTGATGCAAGGCAGTGCCGTTGCGATCGCCTGTCTTTGGAAATCAGGGTGTTGACGGGAAGAAATTTCTTGTAACGCGAATCAGGGTCCTGCATATGAGAATCATTCTCATTTAGGCAGTGCCTCCCATTCCGAGGGGATTCGTGTCCACAGCCAAGCCCGGTCGTACTGGTATCCGCTCTTCCAATGGCAACCCTGGAGGCGTGCGCGGCACGCTCTGGCCCTGGGGGCCCGCTGCCGTGGGTCTCGCCTCCGCGCTGGCCGCGGGTGGCGCGGTGGCGCAGGAGACGCCGGTGACGGGTGAGACGTCCGCGCCGGTGCAGGAGTCCCGGCCGGCGGAGACCCCCCGGGTGGGCCAGGATGCCCCGGCCCCGGAGCGCACCCCGGAGTCCGCGCCCACGGGCGCGCCGGAGGCGGAGGCCGGTCAGGACGACGCGTACGTCCTGCCGGAAGTGTCCGTGGAGGGCGAGACGGAGAAGTACAACGTCACCGAGCCCAGCCTGGCCCGGCTGCCGCGGCCGCTGGTGGACACGCCGCAGACCATCACGGTGGTGCCCGAGCGCGTGATGGAGGAGCAGCAGGCGATGACGCTGCGCGACGCGCTTCGCAACGTGTCCGGCATCACGGTGACGGCGGGCGAGGGTGGCCGCCAGGGTGACTCCTTCTCGCTGCGCGGCTTCTCCGCCCAGACGGACACGCTGCGCGACGGCGTGCGGGACCTGGGCTGGTTCACCCGCGACACGTTCAACCTGGAGGGCGTGGAGGTCTACTTCGGCCCGTCGTCGGTGCTGTTCGGCCGTGGCTCGACGGGCGGCGCCATCAACCTGGTGACGAAGAAGGCGCGCAAGGGCTCCTTCACGGACCTGCGCCTGTCCGGCGGCACGGCGCCGATTGGCCGCATCGAGGCGGACGTCAACCAGGAGCTCTCCGACAGCGTGCAGTTCCGCGTGAGCGCCGTGGGGCAGCTGGCGGGCGTCGCGGGCCGCGACGTCGTGAAGGAGAACCGCGCGGGCATCGCGCCGTCCGCGCGCTTCCAGCTGGCGGACAAGGTCGCCCTGGAAGTGGACTACTTCTACCAGCACGAGGACAGCGTGCCGGACTACGGCCAGCCGTACTTCAACGGCTACCCCGTGGGCGTCACCCTGGACGTGCCCCGTGAGAACTTCTACGGCGTGAAGGACAGCGACGCGGAGCTCGTCAACGTCCACATCGGCTCGGCGCGCCTGCTGGCGGACCTGGGCAACACCTTCCGCCTGACGAACACGCTGCGCTACGGCGGCGTGGACCGCTTCGCCCGGCCCACCGCGCCGCGTGGCCTGACGCCGGCCACGGACCCCACCACCATCGGACGCCAGCGCTTCGAGACGTCCACGGACAACACCTACTTCGCGGACCAGCTGGACGTGCGCGGCGTGTTCAACACGGGCTTCCTCAAGCACACCGCCAACTTCGGCCTGGACGTGTCCCGCGAGCAGCGTGAGCTGGGCCGCGTCAACCTCACCACGGCCAGCGGCAACCTGCCCGCGGACCTGTTCGAGCCGGACAACAGCCCGGACCTGTCCGGCGTGAACCGCGTCCCGGGCGCCACCAACTACAGCCGCCAGTGGAACCTGGGCGCGTACGCGTCGGATCAGATCCAGATCGGCAAGTACGTGGAGGTCCTGGGCACCCTGCGCCTGGACAACCTGCACAGCGACTACGAGACCCAGGCCGCGAACGGTGACGTGGCCGCCTTCGAGCAGGAGAACAGCCTGTTCAACTGGCGCGTGGGCCTGGTGCTCCACCCGGCGGAGAACACCAGCGTCTACGGCATGTACGGCACGTCCCAGAACCCGAGCGCGGAGCTGGCCACGCTGGCCAACGACACCGTCACGCTGGATCCGGAGAAGAACGAGACCTTCGAGGTCGGCGCCAAGGCGGACCTCATCGCGGAGCGCCTGAGCGTCAACGCCGCGCTCTTCCGCACCAACAAGCTGAACGCGCGCGTGCCGAACTCGGATCCGGACGGCCCGCCCACCGTGCTGGAGGGCAAGCAGCGGGTACAGGGCTACGCGCTCGGCATCGCGGGTTCGCCGGTGCGCCGCTGGAACGTGTTCGCCAACTACACGTTCCTGGACGCGAGCATCCGCGAGCACAGCAATGAGTTCCTGGTGGGCCAGCGCCTGGTGAACACGCCCAAGCGCAGCTTCTCGCTGTGGACCACGTACGCCATCCTGGACAACCTGTCCGTGGGCGGCGGCGCCACCTACCAGGACGTGGCCCCGGTGAACAACCCGGCCAACGCGACGGTGCTGCTCACCAAGGTCCCCAACTTCTGGCGCTTCGACGCGTTCGCCTCGTACTCCATCAAGAAGGTGGACCTGCAGCTCAACGTCTACAACCTGACCGACAAGCTCTACTACGACTCGTACTACGGCGGTCAGGCCGTGCCGGCGGACGGTGTTTCGGCGCTGCTCTCAGCGCACGTGCGGTTCTAGTCGCGCGCAATTCCCGCCGGGCGTAGGAGGACGTTCATCATGATGGTGCACATCCCGCAGGTGCTCACGCCCGAGCAGGTGGCCCACTGCCGCGCCGTCTTCGACAAGGCGGCGTGGGAGGATGGCCGGACCACCGCCGGCAAGCAGTCCATGCAGGTGAAGAAGAACCTCCAGCTGCCCGAAGGCAGCCCCGCTGCCCGGGAGCTGGGGGACCTGGTGCTGGCCGGCCTGGAGAAGAGCCCGCTGTTCATCTCCGCCGTGCTGCCCCAGCGCGTCTTCCCTCCGCTGTTCAACCGCTACGAGTCCGGCATGGACTTCGGCTCGCACGTGGACAACGCCATCCGGCCCATCCTGGGCACGAACCAGCGCATCCGCACGGACGTGTCCGCCACGCTCTTCCTGAGCGACCCGGACAGCTACGACGGCGGTGAGCTGGTGGTGGAGGACACCTACGGCAACCACGCGGCGAAGCTGCCCGCGGGGGACCTCATCGTCTACCCGTCCACCAGCCTGCACCACGTCACGCCGGTGACGCGCGGCGTGCGGCTGGCGTCGTTCTTCTGGATCCAGAGCATGATCCGCGACGCGGGGCAGCGCTCGCTGCTCTTCGACATGGACACGTCCATCATGCAGCTCACCCGCGAGGTGCCCAAGAGCCCCGCGCTGGTGATGCTCACGGGCGTGTACCACAACCTCCTGCGCCAGTGGGCGGAGCCCTGAGCCGCGTCGGAGCCGTTACTCCGGGCTGACGTGCAGGGTGAGCACCGGACACGCGGCGCGGCCCACCACCTTCTGCGCCACGCTGCCCAGCAGCATGCGGGTGAGCCCCTTGCGCTGGTGCGTGCCCATCACGATGAGGTCGTACTTCCCGCGCTCGGCCTCCTCCAGCACCACGTTGCCCGCCTCGCCAATCACCACGCGGTGGGACAGGGCGACAGGCGCGGTGCCGTCCACCTTGCGCAGCAGGGATTCCAGTTCCTTGCCCGCGGTGTCGCGCGCCATCGCCTCCAGCGAGGTTGCGTCCCAGCCGGGCGAGGCCACCAGCAGGTCCGGCGCCACGTACTGCGGCGGCTCCCAGGCGTGCAGGACGTCCACCGTCGCGCCGAAGGGGCGGGCGAGTTGCAGCGCGTAGTCCACGACGGACCGGGAACCGTCCTTCAGGTCCACCGGCACGAGGATGCGTGAAGGGCCAGCCATGGGTGTCCTCCTGTGGGAACAATGAACGGTTAATGCCCGACCGCCTCCAGGGCAAGGGGGCGTGCAGGGAGAGCCGAGCAGCGGGGCGGGCACGCAGGGCCATCCGCGCATGGACACCTTCCTGTCCGAGGTCCTGCCCCCCTATGCGCCCTCCCATCGACAACGGTACCGTGCTCATCATCGGCGCAGCTGGCGGCATCGGCCGCGAGCTTGCCCGGCTGCTCTCCCCCCGGGTCAGGACCCTGGTGCTCGTCGCGCGCGACGTGGACGACCTGGGGAGCCTGCGGGAGGAGCTGCTCGTCCGGAACCCCACCCTGGGGGTGATGATCCGCGCGTGCCGGCTGGATGATCCGCGCGCCGTGGACGCGCTGTTCGAGCACCTGGAGCGCCACTACGTCCGCGTGGACGTGCTCATCAACAACGCGGACCATTCCTCCAGCGGCCTGTACGCGGAGGAGCGCTGGAAGCGCATCGAGGAACTGGTGCATGCGAATGTGCTGGCCCCGGCCATGATCACCCACCGCCTGCTGGGCCCCATGCTGGAGCGCGGGCGGGGCGGCATCCTCACGGTGGGCTCGGGCGCGGCGCGCCTGTTCCTCCCGGGGGCAGTGGCGTTCTCCGCCACGCAGCGCTTCCTGGACGGCTTCAGTGAGTCGCTGCGCCTGGAGCTGAAGGACGCGGGCATCCCCGTCACCTTCGTGGCCCCCGGCCCGCTGGCGCTGGAGCCGCACCTGGACGGAGAGGTGACGCCGTTCTTCGAGCTGTCCCTGCGCCAGTGCGCCCGCGAGGCCCTGGAGGGCTTCGAGCGGGGCGAGGCGCTGGTGTACCCCGGCCTGGGGCACCGCTGGGTGATGCGGCTGCTGCGCTTCCTGCCGCGCTCCTTCAAGCGGGGCCTGGGGCGGCTGGCGCTGGGCGGCCTCAAGCGGACGCTGCTCCTGAAGCCGACCGGGCCCACCGGAACGGATGCGCCCCCCCAGCCGGTGCTGCTGGCCAGAGGGGAGCCTTCGTCCGCGACGTAGACGACGGGCGACTACAGGCCGATTTCGGCCAGACGCGCCTTCACGCGCGTGGCCTTCACGCCGGTGTTGGCCGTGCCGCGGCCCTGCGAGTTGCCGCCGACGCCGATGTGGTGCAGCGCCACCACCTGGTTCGTGGACGTGGAGATGACGGGCGAGCCGGACGAGCCGCCCAGCGTGTCCGCGTCGTAGGAGATGTCCGTGGTGCTGTAGTTGCCGTTGAGCACCTTGCCCGGCGAGGACTTCTTCGTCGGCACGCAGGACGACGTCGTGTAGTAGTCGCAGTTCTGGTTCACGACGTACACGGTGGCGTTCGTCGCCGCGTTGGCGGTGGCGACGGTGAGGAAGCCGTACACCTGGCCGGGCAGCTGGCCGTTGACGGCCGAGCAGCGCAGCGCCGTCATGTCGTCACCGCTCCACGTCTTGATGAACGTGGCGCACGGGTACCAGACGCGCGAAGCGGACGCGACGCCGTCCTCGTAGTTGAACGACACGCGCGCGCCCACCGCTTCCGACGCGCTGCCCACGCAGTGGTTGTTGGTGATGATGACGTCGTTGGAGACGAGCCACGCCGTGCAGCGGCTTCCCACCGCCGGGATGGAGAGGTAGCCCACCGCCAGGGACTTGGTGCGCTGCGTGCCCGTGAGGGACGTGGCGCTCACCCAGTTCAGCGAGCCCACGATGACGTTGGACTCCTGCGACGCGAGCGGCTCCGCGTCCGGCACGTCCATGGGCTCCACGGAACCACACGCCGTCAGGCCCATCACCAGCATCGCACCCACGAGCTTCTTCGCGGCCATCACTGAATCTCCCCCCGCGCGGCATTGCGCGGCGCGGGGGGCCTACGCACGCCCCGTGCCATGGCGCCCGTCAGAGGGAGCCCGGCGTCACGCCCCCGTGACAGTGGTGCGTGGATGCTCCGTGCAATCCGGTTGCGTTTGTAAAGAAACGTCACAATCCGCGGCGAATCCCCAGCCATCCCGGGAACTTGCGTGATTTTCCGGGAGTGCCGTTTTTACGGACATGCGGGGTGCGCCCCTGTCCCAGGCGGAGACAGGGGCGGGGAGGGCGGAATTCTTCAGCCGATGATCATGTCCTCGCGCTCGAGGGTGCCTTCCTCGAAGCGGCGGAGGTTGAAGCGGGTGAAGAGCTCGTCGGAGTCGCCGGAGGTCATCCACCGGGCCATCCGCTCCGCGACGGCGGGGGCCATCATGAAGCCGTGGCCCACGAAGCCGGACAGCTGCAGCAGGTTGTCCATGCCGGGGGTGCGCCCGAGGATGGGGTTGTTGTCTGGGGTGACGTCGTAGAGCCCGCCCCACTGGCGCAGCACCTTCACCTGGCCCACGTGCGGCAGCTGCTCCGTGAGGGCCTGGGCGAAGCGGGCCACGAAGCGCAGGGTGCTGCCCATGTTGGGGCCGGCGGGCTCCTTGGGGTCGCCCATGCCGCCCACGATTTCACCGCGCATGGACTGGCTGAAGTACAGGCCCGTGTCGAGCACCGACACCAGCGGCGACAGGAAGGGCTTGAGCGGTTCGGTGCTGAGGATTTCGTGGCGGTGCGGCTCGTTGGGCAGCGTCACGTCCGCCAGCTTCGCGACCTGCGGGCTCCACGCGCCGGAGGCGAGCACCACGGTGTCGCAGGCGATGTCGCCCCGGTCCGTCTTCACCTTGCGCACCTGGCCGTTGCTCGTCTCGAAGCCGGTGACGTTGGTGTACGTCTCCACCTTCACGCCGCGCTTCACGCAGCCCTGCGCGTAGCCCCACAGGAAGGCCCAGGGGAAGATGACGCCGTCCTCCGGGTTGTAGGCCGCCGTCACGCAGTCCTTCATCGTGAGGTCCGGGACGATCTGCCGCGCCTCGTCCGCGGTGATGATGCGCGTGGGCACGCCGTACTTGTTGTGCAGGGCGGCGTTGCGATCCAGGCGGTACGCGGTGTCCTTGCGCTTGGCCAGGAACAGGTAGCCACCCTGGCGCAGCCACACGTTGACGCCCAGGTCGCGCGCGAAGCCCTTCATCAGGTCGATGGAGCGCTTGGCCAGTTCAATCAGCGCCGGGGTGCCCCACTGCATGCGCACGCCACCGCCGTTGCGGCCGGACGCGCCCGCGCACAGGTAGCCGCGCTCCAGCACGACGACGTCCGTCTCACCGCGCAGGGCCAGGTTGTACGCCAGCGACAGGCCCATGATGCCGCCGCCGATGATGACCACCTTCGCCTTCTGCGGCACCGGCCCTTCCGGGCGCAGCGCGGACGGGAAGTGCTCCAGTTCCTGGGGCACGCCGCCCACGGGCGGGACGGACTCGTCCACGGGAGCGCTGGCGAGCACGCGCAGCTCCGTGGGGTACAGCGGCGGGCGCGGCGTGAAGGGCACCACGCCCTCCGGCTTGAGCGCCGGGGCCTTCTGCTTGAGCAGCGCGGCCACCGCGGCGTGGCAGCTCTTGCCCTGGCAGATGCCGGTGCCGAAGCCCGTGTAGCGCTTCACCGACTCCACGTCGTGGTAGCCGCGCTCGATGGCGTGCTCCACGTCCGTGACGGTGACGTCCTCGCAGGTGCAGACGAGCGCCTTGCTCATGACAGCCCTCCCATCAGCGCCTGCGCCGCGCGTGCGCCCATGGCCGCGGCGTCCTTCGCCGTGCCGACCTTCGCCACGTCGCCCGCGACGAACACGTCCGCCGCCTGCGTGCGCCCGTCCGCGTCCGCGTCGACCCGGAAGTGGCCCGCGTCCACGTCGAACTCCACCTTCGCGCCGCCCTGGCGCGCCAGCTCGAAGCCCGGCGTCACCGGCACGGACACCACCACCGCGTCGCACGACACCTTCTGCTTGCGCCCGCCCTGGGGCGTGAAGCTCAGCGCCGTCACGCCTCGCAGGCCGTGGGCCTTGAGCCCGTCACCGACGACGGCCTTCGGGTGCGCGTTCGCGGGCAGCGGGCCCTTCAGGTCCACCACCGCCACCACCTCCACGCCGCGCTGGGTGAACAGGTGCGCCAGCGCGTGCAGCTCCGAGCCGTGGCCCACCAGCGTCGCCACCTGGGGCGCCACGTCGTGCTTTCGCAGGAGCAGGCTGGCGGCGCGGCCCGCGATGACGCCGGGCAGGTCGTTGTTCTCGAAGGGGAGGGTGGGGGGATGACCGCCCACCGTGAGCAGGAAGCGCTTCGCGTAGACCTTGAGCAGCCGCAGGTTCGCCGCTTCTTGCGACGCCACCGCCAGGTATCGGCCGTGCTCGTCGTCATACAGGCCAATGACGGTGGCGTTGCGCACCACGCTGCCCTGCGGGAACGCTGTGGCCTCCGGCACGAAGGGCGCGTTCTCCTCCGGGGCGCCGTGGGCCAGCCGTCCGCCCAGGTTCGCGTCGCGCTCGAAGAGCAGGAAGGGCACGCCCTGTCCGGCGAGCACCCGCGCCGCCTCCAGGCCCGCCGCGCCGCCGCCCACCACCGCGACGGTGGTGTGGAAGGTGCGAGGAGGCAGGGGCTCCGGGCCCGCTGCCTTGGGCAACAGGCCCAGGCCGGCCAGCTGCCGGGCCACGCGCGCCATCACGTCCTCCGCCACCGGCACGCCCGCGAACATCTCGTGATGGTCCAGGCGCTTGGGGAAGAACCAGTCGATGGTCTCGAAGATGTCCACCTTCGCGGACGGGTACGCGTTCTGCCGCTCCAGCCGCATGCCCTCCTTCGCGGGGGTGCGGCACGTGTAGACGTTGGGCAGCCCGTCCACGCGCATGAGGCAGTGCGAGCAGGCCGCGGCGAAGCAGTACGGCCCGCGCGGGCGGTGGTACTTCACGGAGCGGGAGAGGACGTTCTCGCCCGCGGCGATGAGGGAGCACGCCACCGGCTCGCCTTCGATGGCGGGGATGCTCTCGCCCTCGAGGTCCACGGTGATGGCCCTGCCGCGCGGGGTTGCGTCTGGGAGGCGTCGCATGGGTGCCGCGCAAAATGGCGCACCCGACGGAGCCGGTCAAAGCCTGTCAGCGGCCGCCCGCCCACCGTCAACACCCCGTGACGACAGCGCAGGTGATGGCGCGCGAGCACGGCACTTGTTGGAGAAGGAAAAGCCCCACTCCCGGTGCGCTTGGGAGCGGGGCTTCATGATGCGGTGTGGCAATCCGGGTGGCCGTGAGGCCGGGTGCGTCAAACCGGGTGCTCGCTCCGGGGGAAGATGGGCTCCGGCATGCCCCGGCCGCGGTAGCCGAACCGGGTGCGGATGACCGCGCCGAAGGCCAGCGGGTTGAGGATGAGGTTGAGCAGCACGCCCACCACCGGGATGTGGCTGATGAGCAGGATGAGGCCCAGGCCCAGGGCGAGCACCACCGCCTGCGTCTTGCGGCCGCGCATCACCGGCAACCGCGTGCCCACCTCGCTGGCGATGGCCGCGTAGCCCAACGCCGTGCCCAGCATGGAGGCGACCAGGAGGGCGAACGCCACCGGGATGCCGATGAGCGTGATGCACAGGACGATGGTCAGCGGGATGAGGGCCAGCGCACCCACGATGCCCACCCAGAAGTTGCGGGCGGGGTTGGCGCGGATCTCATCGCCCAGCTCCTTCATGCGCGCCGGGAAGAACATCTGCCCCAGGAAGCCCAGGCCGAAGAGGAGCGCGAACTGGAGGATGAAGGACGCAAGGCCCCCGCCGCGGCCGTCGTGGTCGTCATCGTCGTCGTGGTCCACCGACGCGTCGTGGTTCTGCGAGTCCTGCATGCCGCGCTTGATCTCACCGGCCACCATGCGGCCCAGGCCCGCGCCGCCGAAGGACTCCAGGCTGCCCTCCACGATGGCGCCGTCCGCCTTCTGCACCTGCCCGCCAAAGGCGGACACGTCGCCCTCCACCTGCGCGTTGGGCCCCAGGATGACGTTGCCGCCGAAGGCGTGCGCGTCTCCCTCCACGTGGCCCTGGATCTCCAGGTTGCCGCCGAAGGCGACCGCGTCGTCCTCCACGGTGCCCTTCACGATGAGGTTGCCGCCGTACACGACGGCGCTCTCCACGGACTCGCCCTCCTTCACCTCCAGGTTCTGTCCGCGCGCCACCACGTCCCGGGCGCCGCGCTTGCCCTTCTTGTGCTTGAAGCTGTCGCGGAAGCTGCGGATCTCCTCGCGGATGCGCTGCTTGGCGGCCTCGGCCTCTTCCTTCGCGGCCTGCTTGGCCTCATCGCGAGCGCGCCTCGCCTCCTCACGGGCCTCCTCACGTGCCTCGCGGGCCTCCTCCGGCGTCGCGTCCTCGTCCAGGGTGGGCGGAGCGGGAGGCGCCGGCGGCGCGGGCGGGCTGGCGGCGATGACGGGCGGAGCGACGGGCGGCGTGGGGGCGTTGGCCGTGGGGCCTACGCCGGACTCCTTCTCCTTCGCGGTCAGCGGGCGCAGCGTGAAGATGGAGCCGTCCTGCTCCAGGTGGAGCGAGTAGGCGCGGGCCACGGTGCGCAGGGCCTGCTCGGCGCTGATGCCGCGCAGCCGCACTTCGGCGGGGGTGTCCAGGTCGCCGGTGACGACCAGGTTCAGGCCGCCCTTCTCCGCGATGGTCT
>NZ_RAWF01000293.1:0-12030 GCF_003612075.1 Corallococcus sp. CA041A | reverse complement strand
GTCGGTGGCAGGCCCACCCCGCCGGTGCCGCCCGCGCCTCCGGTCCGGAGCGCGGTGCCCCCGGTGGCGCCCATGGCCCCCATGCTCGCGGCCGCGCCGCGTCCTCCCGCACCGCCCGCGCCTCCGCCGGACATGGGCATCGAGGACGGCGACACCTTCGCGTACCTCTCCGACGGCCGCACGATGATGGCCGGCAGCACGGACGACCTGTACCTGGCGCGCACCTTCAAGCAGAAGGGCAAGGACCTGCTCTTCGTGCGCCGCGACAACAAGCCCATGCTGATCCGCGACGCGAAGACGCTGGAGCAGGTGCGCAACCTGATGGAGGACGACCGGAAGCTGGGCGATTCGCAGAGCGCGCTCGGTGAGAAGCAGGCGGCCCTGGGCGCGCAGCAGGCCGCGCTGGGCCAGAAGCAGGCGGAGCTTGGCTATCCCATGTCGCAGATCGCCTCGAAGCGCGCGGAGATCGCCATGGAACGCGCCCGCCTCCACTCGCTCGCGGACGGCCCCGAGCGCGACCGCAAGGAAGCGGAGCTCGACAAGCGCGACGCGTCCTTCGACCAGGAGCTGGAGGGCCTGGACAAGCAGCAGGAGGAGCTCAGCAAGAAGATGGAGGCGCTCGGCGAGGAGCAGTCGAAGCTGGGTGAACAGCAGGGGAAGCTCGGCGAGCAGCAGGGGAAGCTGGGCGAGCAGCAGGCGGCGCGCAGCCGCGAGAGCATGAAGAAGGTGATGGCCGTCATCGACGAGGCCATCCGCAAGGGCCTGGCCGAGCCTCTGCCCTCCTGAGGACGGAGGGCGCGGCCCCTCGGTGACGGCGCACGCGGGGGTTCCCTATACCGGGACCCGGTGTGAAGCCTGTCTCGGAGGTCGCCATGTCCGCCGCCGTCCCGCAGCACACGTCACGCACCACCATCGACATCCTGGTGCGCCGGGTCCGTGAGGGCTCGAGCGCGTGGGCGAAGCTCCCTCTGCCGGAGCGCATCCGGCTCCTGGGGGACCTGCGCGACGCGTACGTCGCCATCGCGGAGCCGAGCGTGCGCGCGGCCTGCGAGGCGAAGGGCATCGACCCCGGCGGTCCACTCGCGGGTGAGGAGTGGCTCGCCGGGCCCATGGTGGTGGTGCGCAACCTGCGCCTGCTCTCGGACGCGCTGAAGGACATCCAGAAGCACGGCGCGCCCGTCATCCCCGCGAAGCACCTGCGCACGCTGGAGGACGGGCGGCTCGCCGCGCGGCTGTTCCCCCGGGACAGGCTGGAGGGGATGCTCCTGCCCGGCACCACGGGCGAGGTCTACTTTCAGCCCGGCGTCACCGCGGCCAACCTGCGCGAACACCAAGCGTCCTTCTACCGAAAGCCCCACAAGGGCCGGGTCTGCGCGGTGCTGGGCGGCGGCAACGTCAACTCCATCCCGCCCATGGACTGCCTCTACAAGCTCTTCGTCGAGGGCACCGCCTGCGTGCTCAAGATGAACCCCGTCAACGCGTACCTGGGCCCGTTCCTGGAGCAGGCCTTCGCCCCGCTCATCGCGCGCGACGCGCTGGCCATCATGTACGGCGGCGCGGAGGAGGGCGCGCAGCTGGTCCACCACGACGCGGTGGACGAGCTGCACATCACCGGCAGCGACAAGACCCACGACGCGCTCGTGTGGGGCCCGCCCGGCCCGGAGTCCGACGAGCGCCGCCGGAAGAACGAACCGCTGCTCGCGAAGCACGTCTCCAGCGAGCTGGGCAACATCTCCCCCGTGGTGGTGGTGCCGGGGCCGTACTCGGACGGCGAGCTGCGCTTCCAGGCGGACGACATCGCCGGCATGGTCGCCAACAACGCGTCCTTCAACTGCAACGCGGCGAAGCTGCTGGTGCAGCCGAAGGATTGGCTCCAACGCGGCACGCTGATGGACCGCATCCAGGCGAGCCTGGGCCATGCGCCCGTGCGCCGCGCGTACTACCCGGGCGCGCAGGAGCGCTGGCACCAGTTCACGGACGCGCGCCCCAACCTGCGGCTGGTGGGCAACCCCGGCGAGGGCGACCTGGCCTACGCGTTGATTCCAGACGTGGATCCCTCGAAGACGGACGACCGCGTCTTCCGCAACGAGCCCTGGTGCACGGTGCTGTCTGAGACGGGCCTGCCGGGCTCCGACGAACCGGTGACCTTCCTGGAGGCCGCGGTGGCGTTCCTCAACGAGAAGGTGTGGGGCACGCTGAACGTGACGCTCATCGTCCACCCGAAGACGATGCGGGACCCGAGGGTGCGCGCGGCTGTGGAGAAGGCGGTGCGCGATTTGCGCTACGGCACGGTGGCCCTCAACACCTGGCCCGCGGCGGCGTACGCGCTGGGCAGCATGCCCTGGGGTGGCCATCCGTCCGCGTCGGCCCGGGACATCCAGAGCGGGCAGGGCTGGGTGCACAACACGTTCATGCTGGAGTCCATCGAGAAGGCGGTGTTGCGCGCCCCGCTCACGTCGCTGCCCTCGCCTCCGTGGGTGCCGGGTCACAAGGGCGTGGCGGCGCTGGGCCGCCGGTTGGTGGAATTCGAGCAGTCCCCGTCCTGGTGGAAGGTCCCTGGTGTCGCCCTGGCCGCGCTGCGCCGGTAGGGGCAGGCGGGGAGGCGGGGATTCTGGAGGCTCGTGGTAGTTAAGGGGGACCATGGCATCCAGGTACGCGCAAGAGGGTGGGCAGTCGCTCCAGCAGGGTCAGCCGGCGGAGGCGGTGAAGAGCTTCCAGAAGGGCCTCTCCATCGACCCGAAGGACGTGGACTGTCTGATGGGCCTGGTGCGCACCCACCTGAGCACCGGCGCCGCGAAGGAGGCGGAAGGCGCCGTGACGCGCCTGCTGCAGGTGCAGCCGGACAACACGGAGGCGCAGGCGCACCTGGCCATGCTCAAGGCGCAGGCCGGAGACCCCGTGGCGCTGGTGACGCTCAAGGCGCTGGCCGCCGCACCCACCGCCGGCTACTTCGAGCGCTTCAACCTGGGCACGCTGCTGGCCGAGCGCGGCGACCTGGAGGGCGCGAAGGCCGCCTTCGAGGCCGCGCAGGTGGTGGCGCCCCACAGCGTCTACCCGCACTTCGAGCTGGGCCGCATCGCGGTGCAGCGCAGGGACACGGCGGCGGCGGTGACGCACTTCCAGCAGGCCTCGGCGCTGGCGCCCCAGGAGGCCCTGCCGCACCTGATGCTGTCGCGCGCGCATGCGGCGAACGGCGCCATCGGGGCGGCCATCGCGGCGGCCACGCGGGCGCTCGAGAACGCGCAGGGCCGCACGCGCGTGGCGGTGTTGCAGGACCTCTTCCGTCTCTACCTCCAGGCCAACAGCAAGGACTCGGCCCGCCGCACCATCCTGGAGCTGCGCGAGCTGGATCCGGCGCAGATCCGCTACGTCCACCTGCACGGCCTGGCGAGCATGCTGGCCGGGGAGCTGGCGGAGGCGAAGGCCCTCTTCGCGGAGGCCCTCGAGCGCGCTCCGAATCAGTGGGACATCCGTCACTCGCTGGCGCAGGCGCACGAGGCGCTGGGCGAGCGCGCCGAGGCCCGCAAGCTCCTGGAGGAGACCGTGGCGGTGGTGCCCCACGAGCCCGGCCCGACCAACGACCTGGTTCGCCTGCTGATGGGAGACCAGGACCACGCGCGGGCCCGCGTGCTGCTGGAGCGGGTGCTGGAGGCGAACCCCCAGGACGCGCTCACGCACCTGAACCTGGCGCGCGCCACCCAGCCGTTCGACCGAGCGGAAGCCACCCGGCACGCCAGGCAGGCGCAGTCGTTGGGCACGGCGGACGCCACCGTGAAGGACCAGGCGGCGCAGCTCCTCACGGAGCTGAGCGGCTGACGCACCCCGTCTTCCCCTGTCCCAGGCCCGTGCCTACCTTCAGGCGCGGTCCGAGAGCGGGCAGGGGGGACGTATGCGCAAGGCGGAGCAGGCATTGATCGAGCAGTTGGAAGCGCGCTTCCGGGAAGTGACGCGGCTGCTCTACACGACGTCCATCCCCGCATCGGTGTTGGACGCGGAGCTGCTGCCGATGATGGCGGAGGACGTCACCTTCACCGACCCCTGGCAGAAGGGGGGCGGCAAGGAGACGTACCGCAAGGGCGCGGCGGGCTTCCACTGCATGTTCCACTTCGACTTCGACATCTTCCAGCTCAACGTCCAACTGGAGCCGGATGGGAAGAGCGGGCGGGCCATCGTGGACGGGGTGATGAACCTCAAGCAGTTCGCGTGGCTCTACACGTACCCGCTGCGCACGCTGCTCGTGTACGACTTCACGCTCCAGCGCGGCGAGGACGGCGGTGAGGTGTTGCCGCTCATCCACGCGCACGAGGAGATGTGGAGCTTCGGCGACATGATCGCCAACGTGCCCGGAGTCGGCGCGCTCTACGACCGCTTCCGCAGCGCCTTCAGCGTGGGCTTCCTGGCGGCGTCCGCGGTGTGCGGGCGCCTCAGGCGGTCCACGTAGCGCACCAGTCTTTCTCAGCGGCCGAACAGCCCGCGCCGCTTCGTCGACTGCACCTGTCCGCCCAGGCGTGACAGGCGTTGGCCCAGGATGCGGCTCATCTCCAGCGCGACGGCGGGGTTGGCCATCATGACGCCGCGGAAGTCCTCGCGGCCCACGGCGGCCAGCTCGCACGGTGTGGCGGTGACGGCGGTGGCGTTGCGTGGTTCGCCCGTGAGCAGGGCCAGCTCTCCGAAGAAGCCCCCCTGCTTCACCGTGGCCACCGTCTGCCGTGAGCCGTCCTTCATCGCCACCTCGCCGGAGATGACCACGTAGAACGTCTCGCCCGCATCGCCCTGGCGGAACAGCTCCGTGCCCGCGGGCGTCTGGAGCAGCTCCGCGCCGCGCGCCACCGCCTCCAACTCGTCGTCATTCAGGGGCGCCAGGAAGTCCAGCTTGCGCAGCGTCTTCGCCAGCGTCGAAGCGAGGCCCTCGCCCAGCGGCGGCTCCGACGTGAGGAACTCCACCGCCGTCGCCACCTGCGTGCGGCGCGCCACGAGGATGACGTTGTGCCCGGCCTTCAGCTGCGTGTTGCCCTCCGGCAGCGCCGTGTGGCCCTGTGGATCCACCAGCGCGATGAAGATGCACTCGCGAGGGAAGCCCTCCATGCCGCGCACCTGCGCCACCGTCTGCCCTGCCACCCGGGCGCGGGCGGGAATGGCCAGCTCGAAGAGGAGCGCGTCGCCGCTGCTGAGCGGCAGCGACCCGGACACCTGCGGGAAGTCGATGGCGGTGGTCATCTTCGCCACCACCACGTCCGCCTCCGCCACCAGCTCCTTCACGCCCGCCAGCCGGTACGCGTCGCGGTAGTTCGTGTCCAGCATCCGCACCATCAGGCGCGCGCTGGACGTGGCGCGCACCAGCATGGCGAAGGCCAGGTTCGCCGGGTCGTGCGCCAGCACCGCCGCCGCCACGTCCGCTGTCCCGATGCCCGCCGCCTCCAGCACGCGCGGATTCGTGGCGTCACCGCACACCGTCACCACGCCCACCTCCTCGAAGAGGCGCGAGCAGATGCCCGCGTCGCGTTCGATGACCGTCACCGAGTGCTGCTCCGACACGAGCCGCGCCGCCAGCGCGCCGCCCACCCGTCCTCCCCCCGCGATGACGATCTTCATGACGCCTTGTGCTCCTTGCCTTCCGAATTCGCGTGCCCGCCGTGCAGCACCTTCTCCAGGCCCAACATCCGCGCGTCCAACTGCGCCAGCATCTCCTCCGCCGTCGCCTCCGGAATCAGCCCGTTGCGCCGCGCGCCCTGCAACGCCGTGCGCTCCGCGTCGATGAGCCGCCGCCGCGTGCTCAAGAGGTCCTTCGCCCCTTCGGCCAGGTGCTGCTCGCTGATGCGCCGCAGCTCCCGCTCCGCCCGGGCGATGTTCACCTGGTACTCGCTGCGCAGGTGCTCATAGGCCGCGCGCGGCAACAGGCCCTGCGAATGCAACGCCTCCAGCTCCACGTGCGCCGCGCGGCTGGCGATGAGCTTCCCGCGCTGCTCCGCCATCTCCAGCGCCACCGCGTCCTGCTGGAACAGCCCCAACGCCTTGAGCGCGCCCGTGAGCATCAACCCCTGGCCCACCATGGACACCAGCGTGACGCCGAACGCGATGGAGACAATCTGCTCGCGCGCGGGCGTATTCTCCGGAAGACCCAACGCCAGACCGATGGACAGCGCGCCCTTGATGTTTCCCACCAGGAACACGTGCTGCCAGCGCAGCGGGAGGGTCTCCGCGGGCTTGAACAGACGCAGCAGCAGGAAGGGCAGGTAGATGGCCACCGCGCGCCCCAGCACCACCGCCACCACCGCGATGCCCACGCCCGGCAGGTGTCCCTGGAGCGCCTCCGGCCGCGTGTCCAGACCGACGGAGAGGAAGAGGAACGTGTTGACGCCGAAGGTGGCGTACTCCCAGAAGGAGTGGATGGCCACCTGGCTTTGCGGCGGCACCTCCCGCCGCAGCGTCACGCCCACCGCGAGCCCCGCCACCACCGCGGAGATGGCGCCCGACAGGTGCACCTCTTCCGCCATCACGTAGGACGCCAGCGCCACCGCCGTCGTCACCATGATCTCCGCGAGCGGATCCTCCGCGCGCCGGATGATGAAGCCGCCCAGGAGGCCCAGCGCCAGCCCCACCACCGCGCCGCCCACCGACGCGAGCAGCACATGGCCGCCCAGCGACCCCAGCGAGGGCGCCATACCGCCCGCCACCACCGCCGCGATGGCCGTGTACGCCACCAGCGCGGTGCCGTCGTTGAAGAGGCTCTCACCCTGGATGATGCCCGCCAGCCGCCCGGGCACCGGCGCGCGGCGGAAGGCGTAGAGGATGGACACCGTGTCCGTCACAGCGAGGATGGAGCCCAGCAGCAGCGCGGGCCCCCACGCCAGGTCCAGCATCCAGTGCAGCGCGGCGCCGGTGGCGCCAATGGCGAGCACCATCCCCAGCGTGGACAGCAGGCCAATGGGGACCGCGTTCGCGCGGATGCCATTGAGGTCCGCCATGATGCCGCCCTCGAAGAGCAGCAGCGGAAGGCATATGAGGAAGACCACCTGCGGGTTGAGCGGGGGCACGCCCGGCAGCAGGTGTGCGACGGAGATGAGAAGGCCACCAAGCACCAGCGCGACGTTGTACGGCACGCTGGCCCGCTTGGCGGCGATGGCAAGCGCGATGGCTGCCACCATTAGGCCTATTAAAATAGGTACTTCCAGCAGCACGGCGACTCCACTGGGGCCAGGAAGGGGCGCGAAGCTTTCCAGATTCGCGTGGACCGTGCACGGGCACCGTCCGCTTTTCGTCTCCGGGCCCCGAGGCCCCGCCCGCCTGCCTCCCGCCGGAAGTGCGCCCTGGCGGCGAGACGTCCGCGTGGTACAGCAAGCACCCAGATGAAATCCGGTTCGCTGGACACCCTGGTCCTCTCCGTCACGGCCCTGCGCAAGACCTACGGCGCCCACACGGCCGTGGACGGCATCTCCTTCCACGTGCGCCGCCGCGAAATCGTGGGGCTCCTGGGACCCAACGGCGCGGGCAAGAGCACCACCATCAACATGCTCCTGGGCGTGCTCCAGCCCACCTCCGGCACCATCGCCATCGAAGGCACCGACCTGGAGACCCAGCGGGTGAAGGCCCTGTCCCGCACCAACTTCGCCGCCGTCTACTCGCCCCTGCCCGGCAACCTCACCGTGGCCCAGAACCTGCGCGTCTTCGGCCTCATCTACGGCGTGAAGGGGCTGTCCGCCCGCATCGAGACGCTGCTGGAGGAGTACGACCTGAAGCGCTTCCGAGACACCAAGTGCGGCGTGCTGTCCTCCGGCGAGCAGACCCGTGTGTCATTGGCCAAGGCCATGCTCAACGAGCCCCGCCTGCTGCTGTTGGACGAACCCACCGCGTCGCTGGATCCGGCCACGGCGCTGGACATCCGCACCCGCATCCGTGACTTCGCCGCGAAGGGCAACAGCGGCGTGCTGTGGACGTCCCACAACATGTACGAGGTGGAGTCCGTCTGCGACCGCGTCCTCTTCCTGGCGCGCGGACGGGTGCTGCTGGAGGGCGACCCGAAGACGCTGCCCCGCGAGCACGGCAAGGCGTCACTGGAGGAGTTGTTCATCGCCGTGGCCAACGAGCCGCTAGCGCTGGAGAGGAACGAAGCGCCATGAACCTGAACCACGTCGCGGGCATCGCGCTGCGCCAGTTCTATCTCTACAGGGGCAACTTCGCGCGAGTGGTGCCGCTGTTCGCCTGGGTGGCCGTGGACATGGTGCTGTGGGGCTTCATGACCCGGTACCTCAACCAGGTCACGTCCTCCGGCTACGACTTCGTGCCGGCGCTGCTGGGCGCGGTGCTGCTCTGGGACTTCTTCGCGCGCGTGATGCAGGGGTTGACGACGGGCTTCTTCGAGGACGTCTGGTCGCGCAACTTCCTCAACGTCTTCGCCACGCCGCTCACGCTGACGGAGTACGTGAGCGGCCTGGTGCTGACGAGCATCGTGACCAGCGCCATTGGCCTCGTCGTCATGCTGCTGTTGTCCACCACGGTGTTCGGCCTGTCCTTCGCCGCCTACGGGGTGATGTTCATCCCCTTCGTGATGGTGCTGTTCCTCTTCGGCATCGCGCTGGGCATCCTCAGCAGCGCGATGGTCTTGAGGTTGGGCCCCGCGTCCGAGTGGTTCGTCTGGCCCATCCCCAGCCTGCTGTCCCCGTTCGTGGGCGTCTTCTACCCGCTGTCCACGCTGCCGGAGTGGATGCAGTGGGTGGCGAAGCTGCTGCCCCCGTCCTACGTCTTCGAGGGCGTGCGCACGCTGGTGGCCGGCGGCGAGTTCTCCGGCGCCACGCTCGGCTGGGGCTTCGCGCTGGCGCTCCTGGACATCGTGCTGGCGGGCTGGGTGTTCCAGCGGGTCTACCGCTACGCGGTGCGCACGGGCCTGCTGGCCCGCTACAGCGCGGAGAGCGTGAGCTAACGCCGGACGCGCAGGAGCAGGCGTCGGGAGCGCATGGCGACAATCTAGCGTTGGTGAACGCGGCCTACCGACCTGGAAGGGGGGCAGCCGAGCGCATTCGGGACTGGAAGACGGTGCGGGGTGGCGTTGTCGCGGCCCCTGTCGTGGGCACCTTGCTCGGGCGGGTTCAACGACACCAATGCCCAGCGGGAGGCAGTTCCATGGCGCGCATCGCATTCATCGTGGCGAACGACTTCGAGGACTCCGAGTTCCAGGTGCCCTTCGACACGCTCAAGCAGGCGGGCCACGAGCCCGTCGTCATCGGCGTGGAGGCCGGCAAGACGCTCAAGGGGAAGAAGGGCGCGGAAATCCGCACGGAGAAGGCGGTGAAGGAGGTGAAGGCCGCGGACTTCGCCGCGCTGGTGATTCCCGGCGGCTACTCGCCGGACCACCTGCGCATGGACATCGCCATGGTCGGCTTCGTGCGCGACTTCTTCAAGGCGGACAAGACCATCGCCGCCGTGTGCCACGCGCCGTGGATGCTGGTGGAGGCGGACATCGCGGACGAGCGCACCGTCACCTCGTTCCCCTCCATCAAGACGGACCTCATCAACGCCGGCGCGCGCTGGGTGGACCGCCAGGTGGTGGAGGACGGCAACCTCATCACGTCCCGCAAGCCGGATGACCTGGAGGCCTTCTGCGCCGCCGTGCTGCGTCAGCTGAAGGACGGCATCGCCCCACGTCTGGAGTCGCCCCTGGCCCCGCAAGCCACCGCGGACCGCGCACCCCCAGTGCACTGAGCGGCCAACAGGGCGAAACATGGTCCAATAGGACCCAGCCCCCCAGGGTGCTTCACGCGCTCTGGGGGGTTCTACGTGCCGCGCGGAGCATCGGATTTTCCCCCCCGGGGAGAGGCCTGCCTGCCCCTGTTTCAGAGGGAAAATGTTGAGGGGACAACCCCGCATCCCCTCGACGCATTGCGCTGTCGGACGCATGCGCCGGGTTTTTGCTGCGCTGGCATTGTTCCGTTGTCTTTGGTTCTTCGATACAAGACACTCAGACGTTTGTACGGGGTTCCACCAACCCCAGGGGAGTCATCAAATCCCTGAATTTTACAGCTGGGTTGCCATTATGCAGCGTAGTTGCTTATTGTTTCGCCAGCCCCGCCCCCTTGACGGACCGCGCCAACACTGACGGTCACTGTGACTCCCGAATGAATCCGGCTCCCCGAAACGTGGTGTCCCAGCCCCGTCAGGTCGTCCGGGCGGTGTTGAACGAAGCGCTGGAGAGCAAGCTGGGCGGTGAGGTGGTGGTGAAGTCCACCACGGTCTCCGGGCGCATCTTCGTGGTGGAGCGCAAGGTGGCGTGGACGGTGCTCACGGGCCCGGGCTCGCGCAGCTTCTCCACGGCGCTCATCGACGCGAAGCTGGTGAGCCGCGAGGACGTCGAGCAGGTGATGGCGGAGTGCCGCAAGAGTGGCGGCAACTTCTGCGAGACGCTGGTGGCGTGGGGCCTGGTGCCGCGCGACACGCTGCGCGACGTGCTGTGCCGCCACCTGGCGGTGCAGTTGGAGACGCTCTGCGGACTGACGGAGGCGCAGGCCCTCTTCGTGCCGCAGCCGCGCTCCTACTCCAGCCAGCTGACGTTCGACCTGGCGGAGCTCACGGCCGAAACCACGCAGACGCAGCCTGCCGTTCCGCAGTCGCAGTCCCCAGCCGGTCCCCCCGTCCTACTGGAAGGTGAAGTCATGGCGAACGTGAAGCAGTCGCTGGAAGAGGCGATGAAGATTGAAGGGGCGTTCGCGGTCTGTCTCGCGGATGCCAACAGCGGGATGACATTGGGAAGTGTCGGATCCGCGGGGTTCAACGTCGAGGCGGCGGCGGCGGGCAACACGGAGGTGATGCGCGCCAAGCTGAAGACGATGAAGGCCCTGGGCATCAAGGACCGCATCGAGGACATGCTCATCACCCTGGGCGAGCAGTACCACATCATCCGTCCGCTCGCGGCCCGCGAAGGCCTGTTCCTCTACATCGCGCTGCACCGCGCGAACGCGAACCTGGCGATGGCGCGCTTCCGCATGGCGGAAGTGGAGAAGACCATCCAGCTCTGAGGTTTCAGCTTGATGACGCCCCCCACGCCGCCCGTTTCCCTCCTGGAGGGAAGCGGGCGGAGGCGTTTCGAGGGGTCAGTGCTCTCCCGCGCGCTTCTCGCCGGCTTCCACGCGCAGGGACAGGCGGTTGCCGCGCGGAGGCAGCGGGCAGGTGGCGAAGCGCGAGAAGGCGCACGGCGGATTGTAGGCGCGGTTGAAGTCCAGCACGACGCGCCCGTCCTTGTCCGGCAGCGGCGCTTCGAGGAAGCGGCCGGCGCCGTAGGTCGTGTCGTGGTTCGTCTCGTCGCCGAAGACGATGAACAGCTCGTCCGAGCCCTCCTCCCCCACGGGCGTCAGGCGGTACTCCTTGCCCGCCACCTTGAAGACGAGCGTGCCGGCGGACTTCATCTCCTCCGCGTACCCCAGCACCGTGGGCACGCTGAGCATGCGCGGCTTGTCGTCCGGCACCAGCCGCGCCTCCACCTTCCAGTCCGCGCTGGCCGGATACAGCGGGATGCCGTGGAACTGCTTGCGCGTCGCCGCCTCCGAATCCTTCATCCGCACGCCCAGCCTGTCCTTCCGGCGGATGATCTGGAAGTTCACGGTGCCCAGCCGCACCACGTCCGGCGCTTCCTTCTCGTCTGTCTTCAGCGCGCCGCCGGTGAAGGGTTTGCCCTCCAGCGTGAAGGCCACACCCGGCGCGGGCTGGAAGCTCACGGTGTCACCCTTGCGCACGAAGGTCCCCGCCCTGGCCGGCGCCGACGAGGGCAGTGGCACCGCGCTGTCGGGAGCGGAGCCGGCCGTCTGCTCGCCCTCCTTCAACCAAGTGAGCCCCACCAGCGTCAGCCAGCCGTCCGGCGATGTCAGGCGTTGCAGCCGCTCGGTCTGCCACGCCTGGGTGGCGGCGGCGACGTCCTCCGCGGGGGCCTTCTTCTCCGCCTGCGCGGCGGGTTTCGGGAGGGGCTTCGTCGCGGGCGGCGAGGCCTGTAATGCCAGGGACAGGACCAGGGCGAGGGTGCTCATGCGGATGGGCCTCGAAGGGAGG
>NZ_RAWF01000292.1:0-12052 GCF_003612075.1 Corallococcus sp. CA041A | reverse complement strand
CTGCTCCCCCCAAGGCCGCCGCCCCCGCGCCGGCCCCAGTGGCGGAGAAGACCGAGGCGTCGGCGGCGCCAATGTTCGTCTACACCTACAGTCCGGTGGGCAAGCGGGATCCATTCCGCAGTCCGCTGGAGGAGCTCGGGCCGGTGGCGCGTGACGCACCGGAGCGGGCCTGCAATGAACCCCTGTGCGTGTTCGACCTCGACCAGCTCAAGCTGGTGGCGGTCGTCACGGGGGATGCCAGCCCACTGGCGATGGTCGAGGACCCCCTGGGTCGCGGACACATCGTCCGGCGCAACACCCGCGTGGGGCGCCAGGGCGGCAAGGTCACACAGATTCTACGGGACTCGGTCACCGTCACCGAGGTCTTCACGGGCGCCAAGGGCGAGCTCATCAGCAATCCGGTGAGTCTCCAGCTCAAGGCGGATGGTGTGAAGGACCCCGCCTACAACCTGATGACGGGCAAGAACTGGGAGTAGCGCCCCACGGCGCGCCCGCGGGCAGTCGTCGCCCGCATCCAACTTGTTGAGGGGACGCATGCTCGAGCAGAGCGCTGTGACGAGGGGCAAGTGGATCATGGCGACCGCATGGGCGGTCGTCCTGGCAAGCGCCAAGGTGTACGGCGCGGATCTCAATACGCTGAGGGACCTGCAGGTGTCCCGGACGGGAGCCGGTGCCCAGGTCGTGGTGACCGGGACCCGGCCGCCCACCTTCACCGTCTTCCGGCTCAGTGGGCCGGAGCGGCTGGTGGTGGACCTGTCGTCCGCGGATGCCACCGGCATCAAGGGGCACCATGACGGCACCGGTCCGGTGTCCGGCGTGGTGGCCGCCCAGTTCTCCGACGCGCGCGCCAGCGTGGGCCGCGTGCTGGTGGCGCTCGACCAGGCCTCCCAGTACGACGTCCGCGCGGAAGGCAACCGCGTGGTCATCTCCGTGGACGGCTCGCCGGTGGCCCCCGCCGCCGCGACCGCCCAGGCTCCGCAGGCTCCGGCCGAAGCGAAGCCGGCCGAGCCCGCGCAGGCGGTCGCCGCCGCGCCGGTGAAGGCCGCGCCCGCGCCCGTGGTGGAGGCGATGGTGGCGGTGGTGCCGGAGGAGGGGACGTCCTCCAAGGTCGCCCCGTCCCAGGCGCCGGGCCGTGAGAACGTCGTCGCCACGGAGGCGGATGAGCGCGAGGTGGCCCACCCGGCCCAGCACATCACCCGGCTGTCCCTGGAAGGCGAGTCGCTGCGCGTCGCCGCCGACGGCGAGATCGCCCGCTTCGAGGTCCTGGAGCTGGTGGACCCGCCGCGCCTGGCCGTGGACGTGTACGGCGTGGGCCTGAGCGCGAAGGCGCCCAAGGTGAAGGGCAACCTGCTCAAGGACGTGCGCGTGGGCGCCCACGAGGACAAGGTTCGCCTGGTGCTCGTGGCCAAGGGCGACATGCCCGCCTACCGCGTGGACCGCGCCGAGCGTGGCCTGGAAGTCGTGCTGGGAAGCGCGGTGGCTCGCAAGTCCAAGCCCTCGCAGCCGCGTGACGCGGTGGCGGAGACGGAGCCCCTGCGCCCGCAGCCCCTGCCCGTGCAGGAGTCGGCGAAGCCGCAGCCCGCGGTGGCGCAGGCCGCGCCGCAGCTGGCGGTGGTGGAGGTCAAGGACCTGTCCTTCGACGAGAGCCCGTCGGGCGGCCGCGTGCAGCTGAAGCTGTCCGGCGCGACGGCGTGGAAGGTGGACCGGCCGGATCCGCGCAGCGCGGTGCTGACGCTGGAGAACGCGCGGCTGCCCAAGAAGCTGGAGCGCAGCCTGGACACCAGCGCGCTGGACACGCCGGTGAAGATGATCAGCGCCTTCAGCGTGCCGGGTGAGGGCCGCAAGGTTCGCCTGGTGGTCGCCGCGGACGGCGCCATCGAGGAGAACGTCACCCAGGGCGCCAACAGCCTGAGCTGGCGGCTGGACGTGCAGGGCGTGAAGACGGAGGAGGTGGCCGTCACCCAGCGCACCGCCGGCTTCACGGCGGAGGCCCCGGCGTACGCGGCGGAGGGCGCGCCCCAGCAGGCGCGCTACCGTGGCAAGCGCGTGTCCTTCGAGTTCAAGGACATCGACATCCAGAACCTGCTGCGCGTCATCGCGGAGATCTCCAAGCGCAACATCGTCGTGGCCGATGACGTGGGCGGCCGCGTGACCATCCGCCTGCGCAACGTGCCCTGGGACCAGGCGCTGGACCTCATCCTGCGCACCAAGCAACTGGGCCAGGAGCAGGTGGGCAACATCATCCGCATCGCGCCGCTGAAGACCCTGGAAGAGGAGGCGCGGCTGCGCCAGGAGCGCAAGAAGTCGCTGCAGCAGCAGGAGGACCTGCTGGTCAGCCTGGTGCCGGTGAACTACGCGGTGGCCAACGACATGTCGTCGCGCGTGAAGGACGTGCTCAGCGACCGCGGCACGGTGACGGTGGATGTGCGCACCAACGTGCTCATCATCAAGGACATCCGCTCCAACACGGAGAAGGCGCGCGCCCTGGTGCGCAGCCTGGATACCCAGACGCCGCAGGTCCTCATCGAGAGCCGCATCGTGGAGGCGAGCACCAACTTCAGCCGCAACCTGGGCGTGCAGTGGGGCGGTCAGACGCGTCTGTCGGCCGCGTCCGGCAACCCGACCGGCCTCATCTTCCCCAGCACCGTCGGTGTCACGGGCGGCGCGGGTGGCACGGCCCCGGGTGTTCCGGCCCAGCCCAACTTCGCGGTGAACCTGCCGGCGGCGGTGGGTGCGGGCGTCGGTGGCGCCATGGGCTTCGCCTTCGGCTCTGCGGGCGGCGCCGTGCAGCTCAACCTGCGCCTGTCGGCGGCGGAGTCCGAGGGCACGGTGAAGACCATCTCGTCGCCCAAGGTCACCACGCTGGACAACAACACGGCCCGCATCAGCCAGGGTCTGTCCATCCCGTTCAGCCAGACGTCGGCCGGCGGCGTGAACACGACCTTCGTGGAAGCGCGCCTGTCGCTGGAAGTCACGCCGCACATCACCCAGGACGGCAGCATCCTCATGTCCATCCAGGCGCAGAACAACCAGCCGGACCCGTCCAACACCGGTGCCAACGGCCAGCCGTCCATCCAGCGCAAGGAGGCCAACACCCAGGTCCTCGTGAAGGATGGCGACACCACGGTCATCGGCGGCATCTACGTGCGCCGCGGCAGCACCTCGGCTGAATCGGTGCCCTTCCTGTCGAAGATTCCCGTGCTCGGCTTCTTCTTCCGGAGCACCCTGGAGACGGACGAGCGGCAGGAACTGCTCATCTTCATCACGCCCCGCATCCTCAACCGGCAGACCATCGCGCAGAGCCTCTAACGGCCTCGCACCCTGATTGGGAGAGACATTCCAATGAAGCCCTTCCTCATCGCGGCGGCCCTGTCGCTCGGGCTCTGCTCGTGCTCCGAAAGCACCCCCGTCGTCCAGATCCTCCAGACCATCCAGCCGGACGAGTCCTGCTCGTTCAACGTCGGCGATACCGGCATCGCGAATGGTTCGCTCAACCTGGCCTATCGGAACGGGTACCTGTTGGGGCTCGTCGTCAAGTCGAACTACACGAGCACGCCCATCGACGTGAACGGCGTTCCGCTGGATCCGGAGACCAACGTCGGAGGCTCCGCCACCGCCTTCGTGGACACGCTGAAGCTGTCCTACGCCTCGACGCCGAACATCAGCATCCCCGACGGCGAGGTTCCCTACTCGGCGACCATCAATCCCGCGTCGGATACGAACCGGCTGGTGGTCAACCTGATGACCGCGGAAGCCGCGACGGCCTTGCGGGCCGCCCTGTCCGGGACCGCGACGGCCACGGTGCGGGTCACCGCGCAGTTCACGGGCAAGTTCGCGTCGGGCGGCAAGAAGTTCGAGTCGAACGAGATCGTCTTCGGCATCGATGTCGCCAATGGGGCCGCCTCGCTTCGGACCTGCGGGCCAGGTGAGGACCCCGAGGTCCCGGAGGGCCCTTGTGGTTCGGGTGCCGGCCAGGACGGTCTGTATCCCTCGTGCCAGAGCGGGCCGGCGGCCCCGATCGTCGGGGGCTAGATGGCCTTCCGCACGCACCTTGAAGCGGTGGTGAACCAGGTGGACGGAGCCCTCGCGTGCAGCGTGATGGGCTTCGACGGCATCTCCGTGGAGACGTTCCAAAAGGACGAAGCCACGGAGCTGGACGTCTCCGGCACCTGGGTGGAGTACGCCAACCTGCTCACGCAGTTGAAGAACGCGGCCGAATCCCTGAAGACGGGCACCGTCACCGAGGTGTCCGTCAACAGCGAGAAGGTCCTCACCGTGATGCGCATGCTGACGCCGGAATACTTCCTGGTGTTGGCCCTGCGCGCGGACGGGAACTTCGGCAAGGGGCGCTATGTCCTGCGCGTCACCGCGCCGCAGGTGAAGGCGGAGTTGTAGCCGCGCACGTCCGCTCGGGCAGGGGCTTGTTGACCCTGCCCGGCGACGCAGCGTGCCTCCGCTTTCCCCTTTGCAGGAACCAGGGCATGGGCTAGACACCCCGGACTTTCGCCTTTACGTTCGTCCCAGGAGTCGGTCCCATGGCCGGGTATGTCGATACGTCTGAATTCCGCAATGGTTTGAAGATCTTGTGGGAGGACAAGCCGTACGTCATCGAGTACTTCCAGCACGTCAAGCCTGGGAAGGGCTCCTCCTTCACCCGCACCAAGATCCGCAGCCTGCTGGACGGTCGCGTCCTGGAGCCCACGCTGAAGTCCGGCGACAAGGTGGGGACCCCGGACATCGAGTCCAAGGACATGCAGTTCCTGTATGTCCAGGGCGACGAGTATCACTTCATGGAGAAGAAGACCTTCGAGCAGACCTTCCTGACCAAGGAAGGCCTCGGGGAGTCGGTCAACTTCCTGAAGGAGAGCCTCGACGTCGAGATCCTCTTCTGGAACGGCAAGGCCATCAACGTGACGCTGCCGAACTCCGTGGACCTCAAGGTCATCAAGTGCGACCCGGGCGTGCGCGGCGACACCGTGTCCGGCGCCCTGAAGCCCGCCACGCTGGAGACCGGCTACAGCGTCAACGTGCCCCTGTTCATCAACGAGGGCGACGTGCTGAAGATCGACACGCGTGAAGGTGGCAAGTACCTCACCCGCGTGGCCACTGGCGGCTGAGAGCAGCTTCCCTTCACCTGGCGACCCGGGAGGGGTCCGAATGGCAACGAAGCGCAAGGCAACCCGGCCGACCGTGTCCTCGGGCGCGGCCTCCGGGCGGGATGCGGGTACCACGTCGCTGGACGTGGAGGCCCTCCGGCAAATCGTCGAAATCCTGGAGGCCTCCGACGTCACCCGGTTGGTGTGGACGAAGGGCCCGGAGAAGCTCTACATCCGCCGCGGTCACGCGCCGGAGACGACCATCGTCCACCACACGGCGCCCTCGGGTCCCGGGGTGACGGTGTCGCCGCCGGTGGAGTACGCCGCTCCGGCCGCCCCGCGGATGGCGCCCGCCGCCGCGCCCGCGGCCGCCGCCGCCACGGCGCCGGAGAAGCCCGCGGAGAAGCCGGGCCACCAGGTGACCAGCCCCTTCGTGGGGACGTTCTACCGGACCCCCGCGCCGGATCAGCCCCCGTTCGTGGACGTGGGCACGGTGGTGCGCAAGGGCCAGGTGCTCTGCATCGTGGAAGCGATGAAGTTGATGAACGAAATCGAGTCCGAGGTCTCCGGCCGCATCGCCGAAGTCCTCGTGGAGAACGGTCGCCCGGTGGAGTTCGGCCAGGCGCTGTTCCGCATCGAGCCGGCCTGAGTCTGCTGACCCGTCAGGCGCGTCCGGCCCTCTCCGGGCGGGACGCGCCCCAGGCCCTCGCGAAGGAGCACGGCCGTGTTCAAGAAGGTTCTGGTCGCCAACCGCGGGGAGATTGCCCTGCGGGTCATCCGCGCATGCCGTGAGCTGGGCATCGCCACCGTGGCGGTGCACTCCACTGCTGACGCCAACGCGCTGCACGTGCGCTTCGCGGACGAGGCCGTCTGCATCGGGCCGCCTCCGTCCAAGGAGAGCTACCTCAACGTGCCGCAGCTGCTCTCCGCGGCGGAGATCACCCGCGCGGACGCCATCCACCCGGGCTACGGCTTCCTGTCGGAGAACGCCGAGTTCGCGGAGGTCTGCGAGAACTGCAAGATCCGCTTCATTGGCCCGCGCCCGGAGATGCTGCGGCTGATGGGCAACAAGGTGCGCGCGCGCGCCGCGGCCCGCGAGGCCGGCCTGCCGTTGCTCCCGGGCAGCCCCGGCGTGGTGAAGGATCCGCGCGAGGCGGAGGCCTTCGCGAAGGAGATTGGGTTCCCGGTCATCCTGAAGGCGGCGGCGGGCGGTGGCGGCAAGGGCATGAAGATCGTCCGCGAGCCGGGTGTGCTCGCGCAGGCGTTCTCCACCGCGCAGGCGGAGGCCCTGGCCAGCTTCAACAACGGCGACCTCTACATCGAGCGGTACGTGGAGAAGCCGCGCCACATCGAGATTCAAATCGTCGCGGACGAGCACGGGAACGTCATCCACCTCAACGAGCGTGAGTGCTCCGTGCAGCGGCGGCACCAGAAGCTCATCGAGGAGAGCCCATCCCCCGCGCTCACGCCGGAGCTGCGCCAGCGCATGGGCGAGGTGTCCGTCGCCGCGATGCGGAAGATCCGCTACAACAACGTGGGCACCATCGAGTACCTGCTCGACGAGCGCGGCGAGTTCTACTTCATGGAGATGAACACGCGCATCCAGGTGGAGCACCCCGTGACGGAGTTGGTCATGGGCGTGGACCTGGTCCGTGAGCAGATCCGCATGGCCTACGGGCACCCCCTGCGCTTCAAGCAGGAAGACGTGCAGATACGCGGGCACGCCATCGAGTGCCGCGTGAACGCGGAGGACCCCGTCACCTTCGCTCCGTGGCCGGGCAAGATTACGGGCTACAGCGTGCCGGGTGGCTACGGCGTGCGCGTGGACTCCGCCGCGTACGAGAACTACACGGTGCTGCCGCACTACGACAGCCTGTTGTCCAAGCTCATCGTGCACGCGGAGGACCGCGAGACGGCCATCCGCCGCATGCAGCGCGCGCTCTCCGAGTACGTCGTGGAGGGCATCCGCACCAACATCCCGTTCCACCGGGCCGCACTGGCGGAGGAGTCCTTCCAGGAGGGCAACTACGACACCCGCTTCGTGGAGCGCCTGCTGGCGAGCGAGACGGGTTCGCGCCGGCTGAAGAAGGCCGTGGAAGAGACTCCGTAGCGCCTTGCCGTGAAGGCGTGGAAAACCCGCCGGGCGTGCGAGCGTCCAGGCGGGTGATCCAGCCCTGGGGGAGGGCAGGCTGTTTCTTGACCCGCATCGGAGGATTCCGTTAGCCTCCGATGCTCCCCCCCAGAGAAGGACTGAAACCCGCGAAGTTCCTCGGGGTTTCTGCCTGTCGGAAGCGCACGCTCGATGGACAAGAACAAGATCATCGAAGCCGCCGCGAAGCTGGTCGCGAAGGGCGCGTACGACAAAGCCATCAAGGAGTATCAGAAGGTCCTGGAGGTCGACCCGAAGGACATCCGGGTCCTCCAGAAGATGGGGGAGCTGTACCAGAAGAAGAACGACAACGCGCAGGCGGCGCACTTCTTCACCAAGGTCGCGGAGAGCTACTCCTCGGACGGCTTCTTCCTCAAGGCCGTCGCCCTCTACAAGCAGGTCCTCAAGCTCAACCCGAACCTGCTGGAGGTGAACCTCAAGCTGGCGGAGCTGCACCAGCAGCTGGGCTTGATGTCGGAGGCGATGGCGTACTTCCAGATCGTCGCCAACCACTACGACAAGGCGGGCGACACCAAGTCGAGCCTCGACACGCTGAAGAAGATGGTGGATCTCGACCCGGAGAACGTGGCGTCGAAGATCAAGCTCGCGGAGCTGTACGCGCGCGAGAACATGACGAAGGAAGCGGCGCAGGAGTTCAAGCGCGCCGCGGAGTACCTCAAGCGCAACGCGCGCGCGGATGACTGGCTTCGCGTCGCGGAGCGCCTCTCCGCGCTGGAGCCGGACAACCTCCCGCTCGCGAAGGAGCTGGCCGCGTCGTACCTGCAGCGCGGCGACCAGAAGCGCGCGCTCGCCAAGCTCCAGGTGTGCTTCAAGGCGGATGGCCGCGACGTGGAGACGCTGACGCTGCTGGCCCAGGCGTTCCAGGGGCTGGGCCAGATCTCCAAGACGGTGTCCGTCTACAAGGAGCTCGCGAAGATCCACCAGGAGCGCGGCCGCACCGCTGAGTCCGACGGCGTGTGGACGCAGATTGAACTGCTGGATCCGCAGGATCCGGATCTGCTCGCGCGCCGGGGGCCCGTCGCCGAACCGGAGCCGGAGCCCGAGCCTGTCTCCGCGCACCATCCCGTGGAGGAGGCCGCGCCCGCGTGGAGCGCGCCGGCCCCCGCGGCGCCCCCGTCCCGTCCCGCGCCCGCCGCGCCGCCCGCGGCCGTGGTGCCTCCCGCGCCCGCGGGCATGAGCCGCGAGCAGCTGGCCAAGCTGCTGACGGAGACGGACGTCTACGTGAAGTACGGGCTCCACGACAAAGCGCTGGAGCACCTGCGCAAGGTCTTCTCCGTGGATCCGGAGAACCTGGACGCGCACGAAAAGGCGTACCACATCTACGTGGCGGCCAATAACGGCGCGCAGGCGTCCGAGCAGCTGCTCAACGTGCTGCGCCTGTGCACGCGCCGCGCGGACGTGCAGCGCGCGCAGCCGTACCTGGCGACCATCCTCCAGGAGAACCCGGCGCATCCCGAGGTGCCCGCCTTCCTGTCCGTGCTCCGCGCGGAAGGGGGCTTCGTGGCGCCGGCGGCGACGCCGGGCGTGGAGTCGCTGGAGGAGGACGCCATCCTGGTGGACTCCAACGAGGACGAGATCCTCGTCGCGGAGCCGCCGGAGGACGCGCTCGCGCAGCCCGGGGGTGACGAGCTGGCGCTCGCGGCGCTGAGCCACGGGTCGGACTCGGACGAAATCGTCGACGACGAGGTCTCGGAGACCACGTTGAGCGGCGAGGAAGCCGTGATGGGCGAGCCCATCAGCTCCGCCGAGAACACCGTCTACGACCTGCCGCCGCAGGACGACCTGGTGATGGGGTCCGACGAGGACTCGCTGGTGCTCGCGGACGAGCCGGGCCTGGGCGGTTCGGATGTCTCCGGAGGCTTGGACGACGAGCCGCTGGTCGCGCAGGACGACGCGCTGGCGTACGCGGCGGACGCGGGCGACGAGCCCATGGTGCTCGCGGACGAGCCGGGCGGCATGTCGCTGGGCGACGAGGAAGAGGCGCCCCCCACGCGCATCCTGTCCCCGTCGCGCGCGCTGCTGGAAGAGGCCGCGCCGAACACGCGCCAGTTGCCGACGCTGGGCGACAGCGACGACGACGAGGCCCTGGTCGAACCCGGCATGTCGCTGGGCGAGGACGACGACGCGCCCACGCGCGTGGGGCTCGCGCCCCTGGATGCGTCCGCGCTGGACGACGCGGGCCTGGACGAAAGCTTCGCAGCGCCGGCGGAAGAGCCCTCGTACACGGGCGACATGTCGCTGGGCGACGAGTACGAAGACGAGCCCACGGCCGCGCACATGGTGCTGCCGTCGCTGGAGGGGCTGTCCTACGACGAGCCGCAGGCCGAGGCGTTCGCGGACGAGCCGGAGCCGGAGCCCGAGGCCCTGGCGGATGAGCCCGAGCCCGAGCCCGAGCCGGAAGCGGAGCCCGAGGAGGAGCCTGCCTCCGAGGAGTGCGACGAGGCGTCGTTCTTCCTCGACCAGGGACTGCTGGAAGAGGCGCGCGAAATCCTGGAGACGGTGGCCATCGCGTTCCCCGGCCACGTGCGCGCCGGCGAGCTGATGGCGCGGCTGGAGGAGATGGAGGCCGGCGGTGGCGCGGCCCCCGAGGGCGACGCTCCCTCGGAGCCCCTGCACGTGCCTTCCGTGCAGCCGGTGACGGAGGCGTCGCTCGACGACGGCGCCGGTGGTGGCGACGCGTTCGACCTGGCGGCGCAGCTGGCCGGTGAGCTGGACGACCTGGGCGGTGAGTCGCTGGCGGCGGTGCCCCCGGCGGAAGAGGACTTCCAGTACTCGGTGGACGAGGTCTTCGCCGAGTTCAAGAAGGGCCTGGCCAAGGTGGTGAAGCCCGAGGACGTGGACACGCACTACGATCTGGGCATCGCCTACAAGGAAATGGGCCTGCTGGACGACGCCGTCCATGAGTTCGACGTGGCCCGCCAGGGCAGCGTGGGCACTCCGCGCGAGCTGGACTGCCTGACGATGATTGGCATGCTGCACACGCTGCGCGGCAAGCCGGAAGAGTCCGTGGCGGTGTTCAAGGAAGGCCTCTCCAACGTGCTCGCGACGGGCGAGGTGGCCAAGGCGCTGGGCTTCGAGCTGGCGAGCGCCTACGACGCGCTCAACGAGCAGGGCAAGGCGCTCTTCCACTTCCAGCGGGTGGCTGCCATGGACGCGAAATACCGCGACGTGGGGTCGCAGGTGACGCGGCTGTCGGCGCTGACCGCACCGGAGGAGGACCCGCTGCCTCGCGCCGGAAAGGGCCCGGCGACGCCGGTTCCCGCCGCGGGCGTGCCGAAGGCTCGTAAAGTAGGGTACGTGTAGCGCGTCCCCCCACGAGGCCCGGCGAGCGATGACGACCTACCTCGATTTCTTCGAACTCACCCAGGAGCCGTTCTCCAACGCTCCGGTGAGCCGCTTCTATTACAACTCCGCGCAGCACTCGCAGGCCCTCACGCGGCTGATGCACGCCGTGGGCTACATGAAGGGCCTGTCCATCCTCATTGGCGACATCGGCGCGGGCAAGACGACGCTCGCCCGGCGCATGCTCGACTCGCTTCCGGAGTCCGAGTACGAGGCCGCGCTGCTCGTCATCATCCACTCGGGCATCACCGCCCAGTGGCTCCTGCGCCGCATCGCGCTCCAGCTGGGCGTGGAGAACCCCGCGCAGGAGAAGCTGGCGCTCCTGTCGCAGCTCTACCAGCGGCTGCTGCAAATCTATGAGTCCGGCAAGAAGGCCGTCGTCCTCATCGACGAGGCGCAGATGCTGGAGACGCGCGAGCTCATGGAGGAGTTCCGGGGGCTGCTCAACCTGGAAGTGCCGGAGCGCAAGCTCATCTCCTTCGTCTTCTTCGGCCTGCCGGAGATTGAAAAGAACCTGAAGCTGGACCCGCCGCTCGCCCAGCGCGTGGCGCTCCGCTACAAGCTGGAGCCCTTCACGGCGGAGTCCACGGAGGCGTACGTGAAGCACCGGCTGCGGCTCGCCGGCTGCCCGCGCATGCCTTTCACTCCGGAGGCGCTGCTCGCCGTGCACGAGCACTCCGGCGGCACCCCGCGCGTCATCAACACCCTGTGCGACAACGCCCTCTTCGAGGCGTTCCTCGCGCGCTCGGAGACCATCGGCGCGGAGCTGGTGCACCGCATCGGCAACAACCTGGGGCTCCAGGGTGGCTCGGCTGCTTCCCAGGCAAGCGAGCGAGCGAGCGCGCCCGCCACCTCGCTGCCCCGGACGGCGAACACCAAAATCGACCTGGCGGAGATCGACCGCTACCTCGAGGGACTCGGTAAGCTCTAGCGGCTTGTCCCTCCCCAGCCGCAACAGTGCAGCGCGCAAGGCGCTCTTGTTGGTGCTCCTCGTGGTGTCGGGGAGCATCCTGCTGTTGCGTCAGCCGTTCACCTGGGACGCCGCCTGCACCCTGGCGCGCAGGCAGCTGCCGGACCTGCTGGGCGTGGGCATCGGCATCGGCCGGTGCGAGTTGGATCCGCTGGGCTCGCGCGTGGTGCTGCACGGCGTGTCGGTGTTCGCGCCGGGCAGGGACACGCCGCTGTTCGCCGCGGACGAGGCGGAGGTGGGGCTGGGCTTCCTGTCTCCGCTGTCCCGCCGCTTCATGCTGGGCCATGTGCGAGTGCGGCATCCGCGCGTGGCGCTGGATTTGTCCCGGCCCTCCTCGGCCCCGCCTTCCTCCGACGGGACGTGCCCGCTCACGCCGCTGACCCGCGTGGGCGTGGGGCGCGTGGACATCACCGGCGCGGAGGTGCGCCTCGCGCTGCCGGACGGGCGGGGCGTGGAGGTGGAGAACTTGGACGT
>NZ_RAWF01000291.1:0-12123 GCF_003612075.1 Corallococcus sp. CA041A | reverse complement strand
GGGAGGGCGCGGGCGTTTCCGCGGGCGGCGTGGGCGTGGGCTTCGCCACGACCTCCTTGGGCGGCGGCTGCGCCACTTCCTTGCGCGGCAGGAGCTTGGGGTCGCGCGGCTTGCCCAGCCGCACCAGCGACGCGTTGATGGGCTTCTGGTCCAGGTTCACCTTCGGCGCGGACGAGAAGCCCGCGTACAGCAGCGCCGCGGCGACCACCGCCACGTGCCCGACCACGGAGACGACGAGGAAGCGAGACAGCCGCGTGGGCCGTGAAACCAGCAGGCTGTGGGTCACCGCGGAACTCATGGGCTAGCGCTTCGCCTCCTTGGGCTTGCCCTTGGCGCCGGACGGGGCGGGGGCGGCCTTGCCGGAGTTGGACGCCTTGGAGCCCGTGGCCGGTTCCGTGATCATCCCCACGTTGGCGATGCCCGCGCGCTGGGCCGCGGCCATCACCTCCACCACCACGCCGTACGGCACGTCGCGGTCCGCGTGGAGGTACACTTCCTTGTCCGCCTGCGCCTTGGCGTTGGCGGCGAGCTTCGTCTCCAGCTCCTCCAGCGGAACCTCCGCATCCCCGATGTAGACCTTGCGCCCCGCGTCGATGGAGAGGACGACCTTCTTCTCCGTCGCCTCCACCGGGGCCGCCTTGGTCTCCGGGAGATTCACCTTCACGCCCTGCTGGATGAGGGGCGCCGTCACCATGAAGATGATGAGCAGCACCAGCATCACGTCCACCATGGGCGTGACGTTGATCTCGCTCATCGTGGTGCGGCCACCACCGCCCTTGCCTCCGCCCATGCCCATGTGACGGGTCCCCTAGCGGAAGAAGTGCCGCTTGATGATGTTGAGGAAGTCCGCGGAGAAGTTGGACATCTCCGTGTCGAACACCTTGATGCGGCTGACGAACGAGTTGTACGCGACCACCGCCGGGATGGCCGCGAACAGCCCCGCCGCCGTGGCGAACAGCGCGTTGCCCACTGGCGCCGCCACCGTGGCCAGCGTGGCGTTGCCCTGCTCCGCGATGTTGTTGAACGCGCCCAGGATGCCAATCACCGTGCCGAACAGCCCCACGAACGGAGACGCTGCGCCCACCGTGCCCAGGAAGGACACGCGGTTCTCCAGCTCCGTGATCTGCGCCGTGGCCGCGCGGTTGAGCGCGCGCTCCACGTTCTCGATGCCGCCCAGCTTGGCGCTCATCGCGGCCTCGGCGCCTTCCTTGTTGTCCGTCTGCGCCAGCTTGCTCAGCTCCTCGTAGCCCGCGCAGAACACCTTCGACAGCGGCGAGCCCTCCAGCTTCTGGGCGGACTGGTAGATGGCCTCCAGCCGGGACGCCTTCCAGAACGTGTCAAGAAAGGTAAGCGACTGGGCGCGGGCACGCGACAGCTGGGTGGCCTTCATGGCGATGAGGGCCCAGGAGGCGACCGAGACGCCCATCAGGAGGAGGAGCACCGCGAGCTCGATGAACGACGCGTCGCGGATGATCTCCACGTAGTTCATGGCGCCAAAGGCCAGTGGCAGGTGGGGTATCATGGGGTCCAGCGCGTAACATTCCGTCCTCGGGTGGGTCAAACATGCTTACGACGCCCGGCTGCTTTGGACGGCACTGAATAATTCCCGGGGCTGGTCGTCTGGAGGGTTGTTACGGGCCGACGACCTCAACTTCCCGAAACCGAACCACGGATGCCCACCATGAACGCGAGAACGCTCGCCGCATTCCTCTGCCTCTCCTCTGGACTCACCGGCTGCATCATCGAAGACAACCGCTACCCCGGCGACGTCCGGATGTCGTGGAGCTTCGATGGCGCCACCTGCGGCCAGATGCGGGACATCGACGGTGTGGACATCTACATCGACGGCGAGATCCTCGAGGGTGACGGCAAGTACCCCTGCTCGGCGAACGGCTTCGACGGCATCGTCCTGCACGACTTCGCGCCCGGCACGTACTCGTTCACGGCGCAGGCGGTGGACTACGACGGCGTGGCGGTCTACTCGTACCGCGGCACCTTCTCGGTGGACGGCAACACGGCGGTGCCCATCAACTTCAACACGGGCCGCACGGGTTCCACCGCCTACGCCTATGTGAACTGGCTGTTCCCGACGGAGGCGGGCTCGTACTACCCCTCCTGCGGCCAGGCCGGGGTGGCCTATGTGGATGCCCGCGTGGATGACGGCCCGTGGGGGCGCTTCAACTGCAACCAGGGCAGCGAGGGTCGTTACATCGAGACGCCGGAGTTCGCCCCCGGGCAGCACTACCTGGAGATCGTGGGCGTCGACTCGTTCGAGCGGCCCCTCTACTACTACGGTGGCGGCTTCACCTCGCAGGCGGGTATCCCGGCCTCCATCACGGCGAACACCTGGGCCATTGGCGGCGCCGCGGTGGGCTGGCAGCTCTACGAAGGCAACACGAGGCTCAACTGCAACCAGGCCGGCGTGAGCGAGGTGGGCATCAACTTCCAGGACGTGCACACCAACGAGTGGGTCTACGGAGAGGCCGGCCAGTGGTTCTCCTGCAGCCAGTCCCCGGCCGTCTTCGAGTTCCTGCGCCCCGGTGAGTACTTCGTGTCGTTGCAGGCGAACGGCACGAACGGCCGGCGCTACATCTCGCCCCGGGGAGCGGACATGCTGAGCCTGCGTGTCTACGCCCACGACTTCCCGAGCGCGGGAGAGGCCGCCATCGCTCCGCTCGACCGCGTGCAGTAGTCGCGGGGCCCACCCGGGCCGGGCGGCATGAAAGGGTCGGAGGCCTTCCAGGCTTCCGGCCCTTCGTGCGTTCCGGGGGACACCCGGGCGGTGCGGGGGGCGTTGGCATCAATCGTGATAGGGACTCACCCCATGCGGCAAGACAGCCACGGTCCCATCGGCGTGTTCGACTCCGGCATCGGAGGGCTCACGGTCCTCAAGGCGCTCATGGCGCGGCTCCCCCACGAGCGCACGCTCTACCTGGGGGACACCGCGCGCGTGCCCTACGGCACCAAGTCCGGCGAGGTGGTGACGCGCTACTCGCTGAAGAACGCGGAGTTCCTGCTGGAGCGCGGCATCAAGCTGCTGGTGGTGGCGTGCAACACGGCCTCCGCCGCGGCGCTGCCCGCCCTCCAGGCCGCGCTGCCGGTGCCGGTGCTGGGCGTGATTGAGCCCGGGGCCCGCACGGCGCTCCAGCGCACCCGGGGCGGCGGGGTGGGCGTCATCGGGACGCCGGGCACCATCCGCTCCGGCGCGTACCAGCGGGCGCTGGAGGCGGGCAACCCGAAGGTCGCGGTGAAGGCGATGGCGTGCCCGCTCTTCGTGCCCCTGGCGGAAGAGGGGTGGACCCACGGCGACGTGCCGCTGCTCGTGGCCCGCGAGTACCTGGCCGGCTTCGCGCGCGACGGGGTGGACACGCTGGTGCTGGGCTGCACCCACTACCCGCTGCTCAAGGGCGTCATCGCCGAGGTCGTGGGGCCGCACGTGTCGCTGGTGGACTCGGCGGAGGCCACGGCGGAGGCGGTGGCCCAGCTGCTGGAGGAGAAGGGGCTGCTGGCGCCAGCGTCCGTGGGCGCGCCCGAGCACGCCTTCTTCGTCACCGACGTGCCGGAGCGCTTCGTGGAGGTGGGGGCCCGCTTCCTGGGGCGCCCCATTCCTTCCGCGGAGCAGGTGGACCTGCGCTTCTAGGCGGCCTTGCCGCCTGGGGCCCGGCCTTCAGCGCACGGGGGGCGTGGAGACGCTCGCCGTGGGCTCCTCGGCGGAGGACTTGAGCAGCTCCTTGGCCGCCTGGATGACCGGCACCTCCTGGGCGCCGTCCACGGCGACGAGCGCCTGGGCGGCCTCCGTGCCGATGTCATCCTGGCGCGGCAGCTGACCGGTGACCCAGGTGATGAGCCGCTCCATCAGCGGGAAGAAGTGGATCATCTTCAGCGGCCGGTTCATCCAGCCCACGGTGATGCAGTAGTACTGGTTGAAGGGCGCGGTGTGGTGGATGCGGTGGTGGTCCGGCGGCAGGATGAGGTGCACGCGCTGCAGGAAGTTGATGATCGCGGGCGGCTCATCCAGGTGGGACCACTTGTGGAACTGGTTGGTCGCCATCACCCAGAAGATCATCGCGCCCAGGAACGCGGCCAGGAACACCCAGCCCGGGCCGGCGAGCGGCACGGCGACCGCGAGCGCCGCCACCGGCAGCGACACGAGGCAGTTGTTGCCGTTGGTCTCCACGAAGTCGTGGCGGGTGATGGCCTTCTCGTCCACGTGGTGCTCGCGGAAGGGGCGGATGAACGCCTTGCCCAGGACGGGCATCTCCGTGGAGCCCCACGTGTCGCCCATCCAGTGGACGAAGCCGGACACGAAGTCCGCGGCCAGGTAGCCCAGCACCACCGCCAGGATCAGCATCCACGGGCCGGTGTGGTGGGTGCTCCAGAGCTTGTAGACGAGCACGCTCTCCAGGCCCACGAACGCGATGATGGAGGCAATCTCCATGGCGCGGATGGCGGGCGAGTAGCCCTGCGCGAGCGCCTGGGCATCCTGCAGGCGGACCTTTTCCGCGATGGTGTCCGGCTTTTTCATCGGTGGTGTTCCGGCCGCGGCAGGGAGGGAGGGACTGACGGCGCGATCGTCAGAGGGGTTTACGTACCCCAGGGCGTTTCAGCTTTTCAACAGAGCCGCCCGTGCCCGCCAGGCTGGTGTCCACGTGTGGATCCGTACACGGAGGGTGCCAGAAGGTGGCGGACGCACACCGGCGGGAAGCGGGCAGGCACGCACAAAAAAGAGGTGCGGAGCGCGTGACGCTTACCTTGTGAAGCCTGGACCCCGCTGCTACGGTGCCCGACCTCGGCAATGGCGAAAACCTTCGAAAAAGCCGTCACTGGCTTCAATCACAACATCAAGCACAAGGGGAAGGTCTACCACGTCCAGACCGAGGACTCGGGCGTCAACAACCCCCACATCATCACCCACCTGTTCGTGGGCGGGAACATCCTCGCGTCCAAGAAGACGTCCTACGCGGACATCCTCAACGCGGAGAACCTGGCGGAGGTTGTGCGCGAGTTGATGGAGGAGCAGCACAAGGAGATGCTGCGCAACCTCATCAACGGCGTGTACGACAACTACGAGTCCACGGTCCGTTCGTACCAGCCCGGCCAGCTCGCGACGGACGCGGAGATGGCCGCGCAGCCAAAGCTGCCGCCGCAAGCGCCCGCGCAGCCGCGCATCAACGAGGTGGGCGTGGAGACGCTCTTCGGCGAGGACCTCATCTCCGAGAAGAGCCTGGACGAGGTCATCCTCAGCTACCTGGCGAGCGAGGGCGAGCCCTCCTAAGGCCGCTCGCGCGGTGCCGTCCTCCGGCGATGCCCGGCCCGTTCCTGGGCGGGCTCCGGGGGCGTGGTACGCTGCCCGGAGGGCCTCGCGCTTCTCCGGACATGATCCAGTTCTTCCACGTCTACAAGGCGTATCCCGGCGATCCGCCGGTGTTGCAGGACATCAACCTGAACGTGGAGAAGGGCGAGTTCGTCTTCCTCACCGGCCCGTCCGGCGCCGGGAAGACGACGCTGCTCAAGCTCATCTTCTGCGGGGAGAAGGCCACCAAGGGTCAAATCCTGGTGGGCGGGAAGAACATCGCGCGCATCCGCGAGTCGGCGGTGCCGTACCTGCGGCGCAACATCGGCGTGGTGTTCCAGGACTTCAAGCTGCTGCCCCACCGCAGCGTCGCGGACAACGTGGGCTTCACGCTGGACGTGCTGGGTGTGCCCCGCTCGGATGCGCGCGAGAAGGTGCACCGGATGCTCAAGCTCGTGGGGCTGGAGCACAAGGCGAACTCGCTGCCCCTGCGGCTGTCGGGTGGAGAGCAGCAGCGCGTGGTGATTGCGCGCGCGCTGGTGAACGACCCCACCATCCTCCTGGCGGACGAGCCCACGGGCAACCTGGACCCGGCGCTCACCGTTGAAATCATGGACCTGCTCACGGACATCAACATCCGGGGCACCACGGTGATGGTGGCCACGCACGACGCCACGCTCCTGTCGCGCTACCAGAAGCGCACGGTGCGCCTGGAGCGCGGGCTCATCGTCTCCGACGAGGACGGCGTCAAGGCGGCGCGGCGGATGCTGGTATGAGCGTGCTGTCGAAGGTGGCCTACTTCTGGCGCTCGGCGGCCGGGGGGCTGAAGCACGCGCCCTTCGTGCACTTCATCGCCGTGTCCACCATCGCCATCGCGCTGTTCGCGGCGGGGCTGGCGCGGGGCGCGTCGCACGTGGTGGACAACCTGCTCGCGTCGCTGGGCGGCGAGGTGGAGGTGACGCTCTACCTGGCGCCGCAGCTGGGTGAAGACGAGGTGCACGGCGTCCACACGCGCGTGGTGGAGCTGAGCCACGGCGAGGTGACGGTGGTGCCGCCGGAAGCGGCGCTGAAGCGGCTCAAGCAGGAGCTGGGCGACCTGGGTGAGGCGCTGTCGGAGCTGCCGGAGAACCCGCTGCCCGCGACGCTGGAGCTGCGCGTGCCGGAGGCGCGTCGTTCCCCCGCGGCGCTGTCGGCCCTGGCGAAGGAGCTGCGCGCGCTGCCCGGCGTCACCGGCGTGGACTACGGAGAGGCCGCGGTGGAGCGGCTGTCCGCCATCGCCCGCGCGCTGAGCTTCGGGGCGCTGGTGGCGCTGGTGGTGGTGCTGGGGACGACCATCGTCATCGTCGCGGCCACGCTCCAGCTGGCCATCTATTCGCGGCGCGAGGAGATTGAAATCCAGAAGCTGGTGGGCGCCACCGACCGCTTCGTGAAGGCGCCGTTCCTCCTGGAGGGACTGCTGCAGGGGCTGTTGGGCGCGCTGGTGGCGGTGGGCGGGCTGTGGCTGTTCGGCCGGCTCCTGGGGCCCACGCTGGGCTCGCTCTTCGCGTTCCTCCTGGGGCCGGGCGTGGCCGCGCCGTGGGTGGAGACGCGCACCGCGCTGGAGTTGCTCGCGGCCGGCTGCGCGCTGGGCCTGGGCGGCAGCTTCGTCGCGGTGGGGCGCTTCCTGCGCGTATGAGACGGCTCGTCTGGCTCATGGCGCTGTTGGGCGCGAGCGCCGCGTTCGCCCAGCCGGACGAGGAGGCGGAGCGCGCGGCCATCCGCGAGAAGCTGACCGCGCAGCGCGCCACGCTGGCCCTGGTGGAGGCGAAGAAGCTCTCCGTGCTGGAGGGCATGGAGCTGATGGAGGACATGGCCGCCTTCTCCCGCCGCCGCGTGCGCGCGCTGGAGGGCGACCTGAACCTCTTCCGCCGCCGCGTCGCGCTGGCCGAGCGAGAGGAGGCCGTGCTGCGCGAAGCCCTGCGCGCCCAGCTGCGCCGGCTGTCCCCGCGTCTGCGCACCCTGTACCGGCTCCAGCGCCGCCGCCCGCTGGAGGTGCTCCTGTCCGCGGACGACTTCGCCGCGCTCATGTGGCGCGCCCGCGCGCTGGAGGCCAGCATGGCGGGCGACCTGGAGCTGCTGCGCACCGTGCAGCACGTGGCGACCCTCCAGCGGCAGGCGACGCTGGAGCTGAAGCGGCTGCACACCTCGCTGTCGCAGCGCGTGGCCTTCCTCCAGCAACAGTCGAAGCAGGCCCAGGCGCAGCAGGAGGCGCTGGAGGAGGTGGTGGGGAAGCTGGCCGGCGAAGCGGAGCTGGCGAAGCGCGCCGTGCGCGAGTTGGAAGGCGCGGACGCGGAGCTCACCCGCATGCTGGTGGACCTGCACGAGGCCCCCGCGACGAGCGGCTTCGGCGCCCTGAAGGGCAAGCTGCCCCGGCCCGTGACGGGCATCGTGGAGGTGGGCTTCGGCCGCGTGGTGAACCCACGCTTCAACACCGTCACCGTGCAGAAGGGCGTGGACATCCGCGCCGCGGCGGGCACCCCCGTGAACGCGGTGGCCGAGGGCACTGTCGTCTACGCGGGCTGGCTGCGCGGCTACGGCAACCTGCTCATCGTCGACCACGGCGACGACTTCCACACCCTGGTCGCCCACCTCTCCACCATCGCCGTCGCCGTGGGCGCGCGGGTGACTCCGGGCGACGTGGTGGGGGAGGTGGGAGACACCGGCTCCCTCAAGGGCGCCTACCTGTACTTCGAGGTCCGTCGCGCCGGGCAGGCCGTCGACCCCGCCCCCTGGCTCGCCCCCGCGACCGCCGCCGCCGGGACGCCCTGACATTGTCTGTTTGATGCGCTGCGTCCAAGACGCGGAGGCGTTAGAAGGTGCGGGGCAGCGGTCGTTGGTGAGGAAGGAGGCCTTCGCGTGGACCTGATGGGTGGGATGCAGGAAGCGATGCGCCGCGTGCTGGTGGCGCGGGGCGTGGAGTCGGAGACGGTGAACGTGGGTGGGCAGGCGGTGCACCACTACGCGCTGGAGGGCCAGGGCAAGGGTCCGCCGGTGGTGCTGGTGCACGGGCTGGGCGGGTCCGCCAACGGCTTCGGGCGCACGTTCTTCGGGCTGGCGAAGCGCTTCTCCCGCGTGCTCGCGCCGGACCTGCCGGGCCACGGCTTCTCTGGCGAGTACTGCGGCGGCCCCACCTGTGTGCAGGGCCAGTTCGACGTGCTGCGCGCCTACTTCGAGCAGGTGGTGAAGACGCCCGCCCTCGTGGTGGGCAACTCGCTGGGCGGCGCCATGGCCGTCAACCTGGCCTCCGAGCATTCCGCCTGGGTGAAGGCGCTGGCGCTGGTGGCCCCCGCGGGCGCGGAGCTGACGCCGCAGGCGCTGGCGGCGCTGCTGGGGCACTTCGCGGTGAAGTCGAGCGCGGATGTCCGCGCCCTGACGCGCAAGCTCTTCCACCGGCCGCCCCTGGGCGCGCTGCTGCTCGCGCCGGCGCTGAGCAGGCTCTACACGACGCCCACGGTGCAGGCGCTGGCGGCGGATGCGCTCGCGACGCAGGCGAGCATCGCGCCCCAGGCGGTGCGGGATTTGAAGATGCCGGTGCTTTTCCTCTGGGGCGGCAGCGAGCGGCTCCTGCCCCCGGAAATCCTCGCCTGGTACCGGCAGCACCTGCCCGCCCAGGCGGAGGTGCACGTGGTGGAGGGCTTTGGCCACGTGCCGCAGATGGAGCGGCCGGACGCGTTCGTGTCCCACTTGGTGGGCTTCGCGGACCGGGCTCGCCTCTAAGGGCGGGAATCGTCCGGCGGGCCGGGTGTAGACTCGGGGGCCTTGCGACGGCCCCTTCCACCCGACCCCCGAGGACGCGCTCACGTGATCCGTTTCCCGAAGCCGTGGCGCATGGGATTCGCAGCGCTCCTGCTGTGGGGCGCGCCTGTGCTCGCGCAGAAGCCAGGGGACGCGGCCGGCCGGGAGGAGTCCGCGTACCGCCAGCTGGAGCTGTTCGCGCGCGTGCTCTCCTACGTGGAGAACAACTACGTGGAGAGCGTGGACCGCAAGACGCTCATCCAGGGCGCCATCCAGGGGATGCTCGACACGTTGGATCCGCACACGCTCTTCATGCCCCCGGAGGTGTTCCGGGAGATGAAGATCGACACGTCCGGTGAGTTCGGCGGCCTGGGCATCGAGATCGCGCGCAAGGGCGACCGGCTGGTAGTGGTGGCGCCCATCGACGACACGCCCGCCGCTCGCGCCGGCATCAAGGCCGGGGACGAGCTGCTCGCCATTGACGGAGAGAGCACCCAGGGCATGGACCTGGGCCGCGCGCTCCAGAAGATGCGCGGGCCGGCGGGGGGCAGGGTGCTGCTCACGCTCATGCGCGCGGGCTTCAACGCGCCCCGGGAGCTGGCCATCCTGCGCGACCACATCCGCATCGTGTCCGTGGAGAGCGCGCTCTTCGACGGCATCGGGCACGTGAAGGTGAAGAACTTCCAGGACCGCACGGACCAGTCGCTGAAGAAGGAGCTGGACCGGCTGCGCGCGCTCAACGGCGGCAAGGAGCTGGACGGCCTGGTGCTGGACCTGCGCAACAACCCCGGCGGCCTGTTGGACCAGGCCGTGGCCATGAGCGACCGCTTCCTGCCGGGCAACCTGCCCATCGTGTCCACGCGCGGGCGCGACGGCCGCAACGCCTCCGAGGAGAAGAGCCGGGACCGCGACACGGAGAAGGACTACCCGCTGGTGGTGCTGGTCAACGCGGGCAGCGCCTCCGCGTCGGAGATTGTCGCGGGCGCGCTCCAGGACCACGGCCGCGCGGTCATCATGGGCACGCAGACTTTCGGCAAGGGCAGCGTGCAGACCATCATCGAGCTGGAGGACGGCTCCGGCCTGAAGCTCACCATCGCGCGCTACTACACGCCCAAGGGTCGCAGCATCCAGGAGAAGGGCATCACCCCGGACTTCCTGGTGCCGGAGGATTCCACAGGGAAGGCGGGCAGTGACGCACCCCGGGAGAAGGACCTGCGGGGCCACTTCAAGGCGGAGCCGTCCCAGACGACGTCGGAGGTCGCCGCCCATCCCCGGACCCTGCCCGCGAACCTGAAGGACTGGGCGGTGACGGCGAAGCTCGCGGATCCACAGCTGAAGGTCGCGCTCAACTACCTCCATGGGTTGGCGCCAGGGCCCGCGTCCCGGGCCACCGGGAGCACCGCGGGTCGCTGAAACCCCTTTCGAGGCTGGCGTTCCGCCTCGCAGTGCGTGTAATGCGCACAGCAACGAGGGAGACCGGATGCGACGTCCTTTCAATCGCGCGCTGCACGCGACGCTCAGTGGCTGGCTGGTGGGAATGCTGGCCGTGGGCCCCGCGGCCGCGCAGCAACAACACGTACCGCTGCGGCTGATGCCGCGAACGCTGCCGACGGCGGCGGGCCCCCGCGTGGCGGTGGTGGCCATTCCCGTGGATGCCTCGCTGGAGGGTGAGGCGCTGGCGCTGGCGCACTGGGCGGAGCAGGCCGTGGCCCGCTCCGGCCGGCTGGAGCTGGTCCGTCTGTCGGACGCGCTGGACGCCCAGGGCGCGACCGCGCGCCAGACGAAGGCGGTGGAGGGCAACGCCGCGTTCAAGGACGGAGCCAAGGCCTACGACGAACTGGACACCGTGAAGGCGCTCCAGAGCTTCGACAGGGCGGTGAAGGCCTACGAGCAGGCGGACCTGTCGCGCGCGTTCCCGCTGCTCAGCCGCGCGCGGGTGATGAAGGCCGCGACGCAGGTGGCCAACGGGGAGAACAAGGCCGCGGAGCTGGAGATGCGCGGCGTGCTCGCGGTGGATCCGCGCGCCACCTTCAACCCCAACTTCTTCCCGCCCGAGGAAGTCGCCTTCGTGGAGAAGGAGCGCAAGTCGCAGCTGGAGGGCGCGCAGGCCACGCTGAACGTGAGCTCGCAGCCCGCCGCCGCGCAGGTGTTCGTGGACGGCACCTACCGGGGCGTGTCCCCGCTGGCGCTCACCGGCCTGACGCGCGCGGACCACTACGTGACGCTGGTGGCGCCGGGCTACGCCGTGACGGAAGGCCGGGCGCGCGAGGGCGAGTCCTCCTTCACGCTCGCGAAGCTGCCGGTGCAGCAGCGCTACGCGGCGCTCGTGGAGCGCATCGCGAAGAACGCCGACGACGAGGAGCGGGACCAGGCGCTGCAGGAACTGGGCGTGCTCGCGGACGTGCCGCAGGTGCTGGCGCTGCTGGTGCGCGGCGGTCCGGGCAACGCGCCCCTGACCGTCACCGGCCTGCGCATGGACGTGGCGGACGGCCACAACCTGGCGTACGCGATGGGCCAGGTGCCGCGCGGTGACGCGATGGCCACGGGCTCCGAGGCGCTGCTGACGGGGCTCGTCGGCCAGGACGCGGCGCGCGTCGACGGCAAGCCGGTGAAGCACTTCGCTGGCGGCGGAGGCGTGAGCCGCAAGACCGCGGGCTACGTGCTGCTGGCCACGGGCGTGGCGCTCCTGGCGGGCGGCATCTACTTCGGCCTGGAGGCCTCCTCCAAGTCGGACGCGTTCAAGACCGCGCCGCAGGGCAGCACGCGCGCGGAGGACCTGAAGAGCACCGGCAAGACGTACGCGCTGGTGGCGGACATCGGCGTGCTGGCGGGTCTGGTGTCCGCGGGCGCCGGCAGCTACCTGGCGTTCTACAAGAAGGGTGGGGGTTCGTCGTCCAGCGCCCCCGCGAGCCCCCCGGTGGAGAAGGCCGCGCCGGCAGCGCGAGCAGGGCGGTGCTTTTACGGACGTCTACGACTTCGTGGCTCGTCTCCGTGGCTGGTTCCCGGGCGTCGACTTCGGCCGCAACGCAGGTGCTCTCTTCGAGGCTCTGCAACCG
>NZ_RAWF01000290.1:0-12143 GCF_003612075.1 Corallococcus sp. CA041A | reverse complement strand
GGCCATGGGTGCGCGGGAGGGTACCGGCCTCCATGGGGCGCCCACAACCCGAGAGGTCGCGGGCAGCCCGGCGGCCGGTCGCAAGCGCAACCCCTTGCGAAGGCCAGGGCGCCATGCGACGTCGCACGCATGCGATTCACCCTGCACCGAGGCGTCAGCCTGGCCGTCCTCGCCTCCGCCCGCACGGAGGCCGACCATCACGAGGACCTGGGGTGCAGCATCCAGGGGCCCACCGCGCGCCCCGTGCGCCGCGCGCAGGTGCCGCTGAAGCGCCACATCGCCGCGCTGGGCCGCGAGGGCGCCCTGCGCGAAGCGGACGCGCTCATTCGCTGGTTGGAGGAGACGCCCCGCTACGCCGCGCTCTGCCAGGGCACGAAGCGGCGCATGGGCCGGCGCGTGCTGCGCGAGGACGTCCTCTTCCCGGATCCGCTGCGCCACCGCCCGCGCGTGCTGCACCTGCGCCAGGACTCGCTGGGGCTGGACGTTCCGGTGCGCGCGAAGGACTGGCCCGTGGTGGCGGACCTGTTCGCGTCGCTCGCTCGCGGCGCGACCCGTGAAGAGCTGCGCGCGCTGGCCACCGTGCCCGTCGTGGGCGAGCTGCTCGGCGACCTGTCGCAGGCAGGCTGGCTCGTGCGCCATGACGGGCCGGTGGACGTGCCGGGACCGGGGGCCCTCTTCGTGGGGCACAACACGGTGCTGGTGTCGGGTAGGGAAGGGCGCGTGCTGGTGGACCCGTACTTCCGCCCCACGGGCGAGGCGGACCTGCCCGGCTATGGTTCATTGCAGGCGTCGGACCTGGGCCGGGTGGACGCGGTGGTCATCACCCATTCACATGGGGACCACTTCCACCTGGGCTCGCTGCTGCCCCTGCCTCGCGACACGCGCATCTTCGTGCCGGCGGTGGCTCGCGAAAGCCTCTTCTCCACGGACTGCGCGCTGCGGCTGAAGCAGCTGGGCTTCACGCACGTGGAGCCCCTTCGCTGGGGAGAGACGCGGCAGGTGGGCGACGTGACGGTGCACGCGCTGCCCTTCCACGGCGAGCAGCCCACCGACGGCGAGGGGCCCCACCCGGACCTCTACAACGAGGGCAACACGTGGCTCGTGCGCTCGAAGGACTTCTCCGCCGCCTTCTTCGCGGACGCAGGGCATGACGTGCGCGGGGACATGGACGCGGTGTGCCGCCGCGTGCGCAAGCAGCAGGGGCCGGTGGACGTGCTCTTCTGCGGCGTGCGCGGCTTCCGGCTGCCGCCCATCTTCTTCGGCTTCACCACGCTGGATGCGTTCCTCGTCAACGTGCCGCGCGACGCGCTCACCACGCCGCAGCGCTTGATGGCGGGCCCGGAGGAGGCGCTGCGCTACGGCGCGCTCCTGGGCGCGCGCTACGTGGTGCCCTGCGCGGACGGCGGCGCCCCCTGGTACTGGCGCGAGGGCATGGGCCCTCGCTACGCCGGCTATCCGGGCGAGCCCGTCGAGGGTGCGAGCAACATGGACGAGAACCCGGACGCGGATCCGTATCCGGAGCGGCTGGCCCAGGTGCACAAGGAGCAGGGCGAAGGGCCGCAAGCGCTCCTCCTGCGGCCCGGCGAGGCCCTGCGCTGGCGGGGCGCGCGGAAGCCGGAGGTGCTGAGCACGCCGGGCTTCGAGTGGCCGTTCGGGAACTGGCGCGAGGCAGCGCCTCAGCCGCGCAGCACGTCGCGGACACGCCAGAGGGAGACGAGGTAGAGCACGCCCAGGGCCGCGAGGCAGACGATGCCCAGCGTGACGTACCCTCGGATGATGTTGCCGACGGTCCAGCCGTAGGTCTCCACCAGGGCGCTGGGGTCGCTCAGGCCCACGCCCTCGATGCGGCCGAAGGGGATGCGGTCCACGTTCCTGCGCGCCGCCCACCACTGCTCGAAGCCGTCCATGAACGCCGCCGCGCCCATGACGAGGAACCCCCAACGCAGCTGATGCCGGTGGAGGTAGTGGCCCGGCGGCACGTAGAACGTGGCCATCAGCAGCGCCCCCAACACCATCAGGCCCGCGTCGCCGCCGAAGAAGAAGAGGGCCTGGGCCTGGGTCTGGGTGAGCACGAACCTGCCCGTCCAATGCACCGCGAGGAGCCCCGCGCCCACGCCCAGCCACGCCCACCGGCGGCGCTTCCAGCCCTGCCACACGAGCGCGCCCAACAGCCCCGACAGCACGACGGTCATGAACGTCGAGCGCTCGTCCGACACGTGGGTCACCCACAGCGTGGGCGTGGCGCTGAAGCCGCAGAACCACGCGGTGACGGCGTGTCCCAGCTCGTGCACCGGCATCGTGAAGAAGATGCGCAGGAGCCCCTGGAAGCCCGGCGAACGGACCGCGAGCCAGGCGATGCCGAGCGCGACGGGCAGCACCGCCAGCCGCAGCCGTGCCTCCAGGCGGCCCTCGTCGCCGGTGTGCTCGCCGTGGAGGGTGATGCCTTCCATGGCCGGGTCCGGCTCGGGCTGGGCCGCGACCAGGGGTGAGACGAACGTGGGGACGGTGTGGGCTTCCAGGGCCTCGCGCAGGGCGGCCCGCTGGTCCTCGGCCGCGCGCTGGACTGCTTCTCGGGCCTCGCGGTCGCGCGCTTCGGCCTGCTGGGTGGCGGCGCGCACTTCCGCGCGCAGGTAGATGACGCCGCACGCCGGGCACTCGGGCCCCGCCACGCGGGGGGCGCCACAGCGGGGGCAGGTCGCGGACGGAGGGCTCACAGGCCCCGCACTCTAGGTGCGCCGCGGGCGGGACGAAAATCGCACCGCCGGGAACCCACGAGGCTCCCGGCGGCGGAACGCGGAACTAGAAGCCGTAGTAGCTGCTGTAGTCCGTGCCGAACAGGTCGATGACCGTGACGCCCCACGAGTGCACGATGACGACGATGATCGTCTTGCGGAAGCGCGTGAGGTTCCAGTCGTTGATGGTGTGCTGCTGGATGCCCACGCTCATCGGCGAGCCGTAGCGCGCGGACTTCACCGCCGAGGGGAAGGTCTCGATGACCGTCGCGCGCTGCGCGACCTCCTTGCCGTCCTTGTCGATGAGGCTGGCGATGGCCTTGTACTTGCCCACCTTGATGTCTTCCGGGTTGGCGCGGATGCTCACGCGGTAGTTGCCCGCGGGGATGCCCGCCTCCTCGGAGTCGATGTAGACGAAGGCCGCGTCCACGCCCTTCGCGTACTCCGTGGCGGGGACCTTGTCGAAGCCCGCGATGCTCGTCGCCACGACGGTGGCCTGCTCCGACGTGTGGGTGCCGATCTCCGCCTCGTCGATCGCGAGGCCCTGCTCCTTCGCGCTACGCGACAGCTCGCTCTTGAGCTCGGTGCAGGCGGCCGCGGCGGCCGACGCGTACTTGGACTCGCCCGCGAAGGCGGAGCCGGAGAGGAGGAGGGCGGCAACGAGGGAGGAGCGCATGAAGCTGGAAGTGATCATGGGGGACGGGGAACCAATCTCCAGGAGGGGACTGCGGTCGCGGATGCCACGGGACCTCGGCACCGGCGGCTCCCCTGTGCAGCAGTGGTGCCAATCCCTCTCACGGCCGCGTTCCACCCGGCTCCAGAGGGAAAGCCTCCGGATGTAACAAGGCTTGTGACAGAAGTTGTGACATGCCGTGTTACGGCGAGCGCCCGGCAATGACTCCCCGCGCTACAACCGGAGGGGAACCCTTGACGTCCCCGGCCCGGAGCGCCCATGTCGTGCCCATGGCTCAGGAGCTGGACACCCGCACCCGGGGGAGGACCACGCGTGGGCGTCTGCGCGCACTGGACGCGTACCTCTGCCAGTTCGAGGCCACGTCGCTCACGCGTGACGACGGCCCCTGGGCCCGCGCCGTCTTCGTGGACGTGGGCTTCGGTGAACACCCGTGGACCACGCTGGAGAGCGCCACCGCCTTCCGCGCGCTGAACCCGGAGCTGTCCGTGGTGGGCGTGGAGCTGGACCCCGAGCGCGCCACGGACGCCGCGAGAAACCACGCGGATGCGCGCACCCACTTCCGCGAGGGCGGCTTCGCGCTCCCGCTGTCACCGGACGAACCTGCCCGCCTGGTGCGCGCCATGAACCTCCTGCGCCAGGGCCCGCCGGAGCGCATCCCGGAGGCCCACCGCGCGATGTCGCGGCACCTGGTGCCCGGCGGGCTGCTCGTGGAGGGCTCTTCCGACACGGACGGCGCGGTGCTGGTGGCCCACCTGCTGCGGCGGACGCCGGACGCGGAAGCCCCCACGCGAGAGGGCCTCCTCTTCCACACCGACTTCTCCCGGGGCTTCGCGCCGCTGCTCCTGCGCGACTGGCTGCCCCGCGACCTGCGCCGCCGCGTCCGCCCTGGCGACCCCATGCACGCCTTCTTCCAGGCATGGGAGGCGGCTTGGAACGCCGCGCGCGCGGAAGGCCACACCGCGCCCGCGGACGCCTTCGCCGAGTCCGTCGTGCGCCTCGCGAGCATGACCCCTGGGGTCGCCACCGACGCGTGGCTCCTGACCCGGGGCTGTCTGCGCTGGAGCCCGCCCGGCGGCACTCCGGCGTGAGCCCGGTTGCTCCTTGGAGGTGCAATCGTGCGGGGGCCGGTCCCAAGCGCCACCGGAAAAGGTATTCTGTCGGGAATTGAGCTTCCGGCGTCCCCCCGACTCGCCAGAGGCAGACGGCTCGACATGAACAGGCACCTTCTGACGCTTCTCGCCGCGGGGCTGATGGCAAGCACCTCGTCCGCCGCCGGCCCGTCGACCTCCGAGCTCGGGCGGGGTCGTCACGCGCAGCGTCCCCACCGCCAATCCCGTCGTTCCTCCGCGCGCCCGCGCCGCGAGGGCGACCCCGTGAAACTGGAGCATGAGATGGAAGAGGCCGCCTACTCCGATGAGGCCCCCGCGGCCGCCATCGCGACCCGGCCCCCCGCGTTGCTGTTCTCCGCCAACTTCTACGGCACCCTGGCCGCCGCCCGCTGTCTGGGCCGCCACGGCGTGGACGTGACGGTGGCGGACACCGGCCGGTTGGGGCCGGCCAGCTACTCGCGCTTCGTCAGCCGCCGCGTGCAGTGCCCGCCGGAGTCCCAGCCGGAGGCCTTCCTGCAGTGGCTGGTGGACTTCGGCCTGCGCGAGCCCGTCAAGCACGTGCTCTACCCGACGAGCGACGAACTGGCGTGGCTCATCTCCGCGCACCGCTCCAAGCTGGAGGACCTCTTCCACCTCTACGACCCGGGCGTGGACGCGGTGTACGGGCTGCTCAACAAGCGCCGCCTCTACGAAGTGGGCACGGAGGTGGGCCTGCACCTGCCGCGCACCTGGTTCCCCCAGTCGGAAGCGGACCTGGAGCAGGTGCGCCGCGAGGCGAGCTTCCCGGTGCTGCTCAAGCCCACCACGCAGATCCTCCACGCCACGCACCGCAAGGGCCAGCCGGTGGCCTCTCCGGACGACCTGGCGCGCGAGTACCGCGAGTTCGCGCGAGACACCTACGCGTCCATGCTCGTGAAGTTCGACCCGGCCGTGGTGAACCCCATGGTGCAGGAGTTCCACCCGGAGGCCGCCGAGGGCATCTACAGCCTCTCCGGCTTCGTGGATGAGTCCGGCGAGCTCTTCGAGGCCCGCGCCGCGATGAAGGTCCTCCAGCGTCCGCGCCGCCTGGGCGTGGGCGTCTGCTTCGAGTCCTCGCCGCTGCGCCCGGACCTGGTCGCGGGCCTCACCCGGCTGTGCAAGAAGCTGGGCTACCACGGCGTCTTCGAGGTGGAGTTCATCCAGACGAAGGACTCGTACCTCCTCATCGACTTCAACCCGCGCTTCTACGGGCAGATGGGCTTCGACATCGCGCGGGGGCTGCCCCTGCCGCTGCTCGCGTACCACGCGGCCACCGGGGACCGGGACGCGCTCAAGCGCGCGGTGGAGGACGCACGCGACGCCAGCGCCGCGCACGAGGACGCGGTGTTCTGCAACCGCATCGCGCTGGAGATGCTGCTCAACCTCCAGCGGCTGTCCGGCGCGCTGCCGGCCGACGAGGCCCGGCAGTGGCGGCAGTGGTTCAACACCCACAAGGCGACGGCGGTGGATCCGCTCATCGACCGGGACGACATGATGCCCGCGGCGGTGGAGCTGGCCACCATCTCCTATGGAGCCGCGCGCCACCCCCGCGCCTTCCTGCGGATGATGGTCTTCAACCGCTGAAAAGGGCCGTCAGCCCGCGGAACGAGGGGCCGCGGGGATCGGATCATCGAAGGTGATCAGGTCCTCGTGCGTCTCCGCCCGGCGCAGCCTGCGCACCTGCCCGCCCTCCACGCCCACGATGGCCGGCTGCGGGAAGGAGAAGGACGTGCCGAAGGGCACGAAGTACGCGCCCGCGTCCATGATGGCCAGCGTGTCGCCCACCTTCAGCTCCGGCAGCCGCACCGCGTGGTACAGCGTGTCCGCCGGGGTGCAGACGGGGCCCACCACCGTGTACGCCCGGTGCGCGGGCGCGGCCGGCTGCTCGACGTGGAAGAGCTGGTGGTACTCGTTGCGCACGCATTCGGCGTGGTTGATGCCCATGTCGAGCGCCGCCCACGTCCGCTCGCCGCCGTCCTTGAGCGCGTGCACGCGGCCCAGCAGGAGCTGCGTGTTGCCCGTCATCGCGCGGCCCGGCTCCAGGAAGATGCGCGGGCGCTTGCGGCCCTGCTTCGCGTAGTGCGCCTCCACCTGGGACACCACCTTCGCCACGTACTGCTCGATGGAGAGCGCCGCCGCGAAGTCCGGTGCGGGCAGGTCGCGCTGGAAGGTGAGGTTGAGCCGCCAGTCCCGCTGCTCGATGTGCTCCACCGTCGGCGTGCAGAGGCTGCCGCCCAGGTCCAGCACCTCCAGTTCCAACCCCAGCTCGCGGTGCAGCTCGTCCGCGAAGTCCAGCACCGCGCCGACGAAGCCCTCCAGCTCCGCTTCCGTGCGGATGAGCTCGCCCCGGTGCGCGTGCAGGCCCACCACGTCCAGGTTGCCGTAAGACATCGCCTGCCGGTACGCCGCCAGCGCCTGGCCTCCCACGATGGGCGTGCCGAACTGCGAGTTCCAGCCCGACATCGTCGTCACCCGCACGGCCACGCGCGGGCGCTTGCCCAGCTCCGCCGCGTGGCGTGAGAAGACGTCCATCTCCTCGCGGTGGTTCGCGGCCAGGAGGCCGATGCCCCGGGTGATGGACTCGCGGATGGACGCCTCCGACTTCACCGGGCCGTTGTAGACGATGCGCTCCGGCGCCACGCCCAGCTTGAGCGCGAGCCACAGCTCATAGGCGGAAATCACTTCCGCGCCCACGCCGCGCGCGTGCAGCGCGGACAGCACGCCCGGCACGGGGTTGGTCTTGTACGAGTAGTACACCTCGCAGCCGGCCGCCGCGCCCGGGGGAACCGCCTGGAACGCGTCCGCGTTGCGGTGCAGCGCCGCCATGTGCACCACGTGCAGAGGCGAGCCGTACTCAGTGGCCAGCTGGGACAGCGACACGCCCTCCAGGAAGAGGCCCTGGCCGGCGCGCGACTCCAGGCCCCACGTCTCCGGGGGGAGGAAGGCGCGGGCGGGGGCCATCGCGCGCTGCACGACGGGCCCCAGGGTCTGCTTCAACTGGCGCTTTGCGGTTCCAACGAGACGACGACGCAGGCTCACGGTGTGGGGCCCTTTCAGGAAACGCCAGGCAGCTTGAGGGGGAGGAAGCGCGTGAGGCCGAAGCGGTCCTTCAGCGCGCGCGTGGCCAGCTGCAGCAGCCGGTACTCCAGCTCGCCGTGCTCGCGCCGGTACTTATTGTGGATGATGGCGTTGGACTCCGCCACGGACTTCTCCACCTTCGCGCCCGTCTTGCCCAGGTCGTTCATCAGCGACGGCTTGCCCACCCGGTAGTTGAGGATGGGCCGGTTCACGTAGACGTGGCCGTAGCGGCGGATGCCGCGCATGTAGAAGTCCACGTCCTCGTAGACGGGGATGTTCGGATCGAACCCGCCCAGGGGCTGGAAGTACTCGCGGCGCACCATGCACGCGGAGTTCACGTACAGCGTGCCCAGGAACAGGATGTGCGCCACCGTCCACGCGCTGTTGGGCGTGGTGGCCCCCACCTGCGCCACGCGCTCGAAGTAGGTGCTCTTGTCCTCCAGCCACTCGGGGTCCTCGCTGAAGGGCACCACCCAGCCCACCGCCACGCCCGCGTCCGGCCGCGCGTCCAGCGCCGACACCATCGACTTGAGCGCCCCGTCGGCGAGCATGTCGTCGTCATCCAGGAAGTGCAGGTAGCGGCCCTTCGCCAGCGTGGCGCCGTGGTTGCGCACCAGCGCGGGGCGCCCCTTGGACGGCACCTCCTGCTTGAAGTAGCGCACGCGGGCATCGCCAATGCCCTGCACCGCGTCCCGGGCCGTGCCCTCCGCGGAGTCATCCAGGACGATGACCTCTACCTGGACGCCTTCTTGACGCAGCGCGGAGTGGATGGCCTCCACCACGTCCTTCTCGCGCTTGTACGTGGGCATCACCACCGAGACGTCGACTGATGACATAGGCCCCGGTTTATACCGGTGGCCCCCCACGACTGAGAAGCGAGCCGAGCCCCTCCGCGCGTGGGGCATTCCGCCACCCGGGGGCATTGCGCCTCGGACCCTGTGTCCGGCGCTACCCGCCTGCTGTCCGGGGAAGCGAACGCGGGAGGCCGTCTCGCGGTTTCTCGGAAGTTTCTACGGCCCCTTCAGGGGGCGGACCGGACAAAATGACAGTCGGATCGCGACAGGGCTGCCACACCGTGGCTCGCTGGCCACGGGTTTTTCAGTAGCTGGCGACGGCGAAATCGAAGGCGTCCAGGTCGTCCATGGCGTCGGCTCCGGGGGCGGAGTGGAAGGCGTCGTCCTCCTCGAAGAAGGCGTCGCCCGAGAGGGGGCCGTCGGCCTCCTCGGGGTCCAGCGGCAGCCATCCGGGATGCAGTTCCTCGCGGGCCATGTGCGTTCGTCCTCTTCCGCAAGCGGTACGGCTTCAGCCGGGGACTTGCAGTCGGTGTGCCACTTCTGGATACGAAACGGCCCACGCGGACGGGTCGTTTCCGACGAAAGGTGGGTCGCCGGACGGGCAGGCATGGCTTGACGCCGGAGCCTGGGGCCGACAGGAAGGGAACACCGATGGCCGTCCTGCTGGCACATGAAATCGAGAATCCGCGCCCGTGCAGCTACCTGCCGGAGCGGGAGGCGTCCCTGGAGACGCTGCTGATGCGCAACGTGACGGCGCAGGAGTACGAGCACCTGCTGGTGCGCGGATGGCGCCGCTTCGGTCCGCAGTACTTCCGGCCCGCCTGCGCGTCGTGCCACGAGTGCGTGTCCCTGCGAGTGCCGGTGGCGGGCTTCACGCCCAACCGCAGCCAGCGCCGGGCCCGCGCCGCGTGCGCGCACCTGCGCGTGGAGGTGGGCCCGCCGCGCGTGGACGAGGAGCGCCTGGCGCTGTACCGCGCGTGGCACGCGGACCGTGAGTCATCCCGCGACTGGGAGTCGTCCGAGCTGGGGGAGCGCGAGTACTCGTTCCAGTTCGCCTTCCCGCACCCGTCCGCGCGCGAGGTGGCCTGGTACGACGACAGCGACCCCACGGGCCCGAAGCTGGTGGGCCTGGGCCTGTGCGACGAGACACCGCACGCATGGAGCGCGGTGTACTTCTTCTACGACCCGGCCTACGGGCGGCTGTCCCTGGGCAAGGCGAGCGTGCTGTTCCAGGTAGAGCTGGCGCGCGAGCGGGGCATCCCCTACGTGTATCTGGGCTACCGCGTGCTGGCGTGCGATTCGCTGCGCTACAAGGCCGGCTTCCGCCCGCATGAGCTGCTGGAGGGCCGCCCCGCGCTGGACGCGCCCCCCGAGTGGCGTGCCGCGGCTGACGCGCAAGAAGCCGCGGCGGACGCGCCCGCGCCGGAGCTGGTGGGCCCGGAGGCGGTGCTCAGGAACCGCTGAGCAGCGCCGCGTCGAAGAAGCCGCGCAGGCGGTTCGAGTACTCCTCCGGGGCCTTCTTCGCGTACTCGCCGTGGTGCGCGCCGGGCACCACCCAGTAGGACTTGGGTTCGCAAGCGGCCTGGAAGAGCGCGTCCTGGAGGAACGCAGGCGCGTACTCGTCGACGTCGCCGTTGATCAGCAGCAGCGGCCGGCCCTTCAAATCACACAGGCGCTTCATGGGGTCCACCGCGTCCACGTCCACGCCGGACAGGCGCAGGGTCCAGAGCACCGGCTGCACGCTCAGCGGCCCCCACTTGCCGTAGCTGTAGCGCGTGTCCGCCTCCAGCGACGGGTAGGCGCCCGCGGCGGCCACCGCCTTGAGGCGTTCGTCATCGAGGGCCTCCAGCATCGCGGTGGTGCCGCCCATGGAGAAGCCGAGCACGCCCAGGCGGGATGGATCCACGTCGTCGCGGTGCGAGACGAAGTCCACCGCCGCGCGCAGGTCCTGGCGCTCGTGGTCGCCCCAGGTCACCAGGTCGCCCTCGCTCTCGCCGTGGCCGCGCGAGTCGAAGAGCAACACGCCGTAGCCCGCGCGTGAGAGCACCTCCGCCTCGAAGAGCATCTGCGTGCGGTTCTCCGCGAAGCCGTGCATCACCACCACCGCCGCGTGGTTGCGCGACGGCACGTACCATCCACGCAGCGTCAGGCCATCCCGCGTGTGCAACACCACGTCCGTGCGCTCCGCGAGCGCGCCCTCCGCCACCGGCTTCAACGGTTGGCGCGCGGGGTGCAGTACCGCGTGTGCGGTGCGGACGCTGCGGTACGCGATGAAGGCCGCCACCGCGAGCACGCCCACGAGGGCGAGCGCGATGAAACGGGCGGGCTGGAGGTGGATGGGTTTTTTCACGAGGATGAATTGTGAGCCTATACCCGGAATCCCGTTCCTGGCAGGCCCCCGGGCTCGTTGAGTCCCCAAGCGGTGAACCCCGTCCCCTGACGCGTCCGGCGCCTCTTGACGCGTCAGTGGTGGAACTCGCCCGGCAGGACGCCCTCCGGGTGTTTCAACGATGTATCAGCGGGCCGGTGATGGCCGCTGTCACGAAATGGCGTGGGCGCCCCCGGGAGATCCACCGGACGAACGGCGTTCAACTGTCTCCTGGGTGGCGGCGCCGGATGACCTTCGCTACCTATCGCAAGGTGCGTGGGCTAATGATCAACCCTCAGCTCCAGGGGTGGGCTCGCCGGACTCGCGTTCGCCGGGCAGGAGGTCAGAAAATCGTTTCTTACCGGGAATCCCAGACATTGGAACTGCAGGCGCGGCAAGAGATGGCGGTTCCGGCCCCTGGGCGGCGGCGCGTCTTGTTCACGCTCGTCTTCATGGGGACGGGGGGCATCGAGCGCTCCGTGTGCAACGTGTTGGCGGGTCTGGACCGGGAGCGGTTCGATCCCTCGCTGTTCTTCCACCATGGGCCGCCGCCGCCGGACACGCGTGGGCGCATCCCCGCGGACGTGCCCATCTCCTGGGGCGTGGGCGTGGAGGCCTACCGGCGCTGGGAGCTGCCGCGGATGCTCTGGCGGCTTTTCCAGGAAGCGCGCAAGGCGGACATCATCGTCTCCGGGCAGGAGGGCAGGGCGGCCCTGCTGGCGCGGATGGCGGGAGCCCTCCTGGGCAAGCCGGTGTTGGGGATGGTGCACTTCGACTGGGGCGCCTTCCACCGCGAGCAGCCGAAGCGTCAGCTCTGGGGTTTGAAGGTGCTCTACCCGGGCATGGACCGCATCGTGGCGTGTGGCTACGACTCCGCGAAGGCGTTCGCGGAGCTGGTGAACGTGGACCGCGAGCGGATGGAGGTCATCCCCAACTTCGTCGACGCGGCCCGCATCCGTGCCGCGGCGGACGCTCCCCTGCCCGCGTGGGCCGTTCCGGTGTTCAAGAAGCCGGTGGTCATCGCGGTGGGGCGGTTGGAGCCGCAGAAGTCCTTCGACATGCTCATCCGCGCGCACGCCCGGATGAAGGCGGCCGGGACGGACACGAACCTGCTCATCCTGGGAGTGGGCTCGCTGGAGGCGGAGCTCAAGGCGCTGGTCGCGGAACTGGGCGTGGGGGACTCCGTGTTCATGCCTGGCTACGCGGACAACCCGCACGCGCTGATGCGGCGGGCCACGGCGTTCGCCCTGTCCTCGCGCTTCGAGGGCCTGCCCATGGTGCTGCTGGAGGCGCTCGCGCTGGGCTGCCCCATCGTCAGCACGGACTGCCCCTCGGGCCCCTCGGAGGCCC